>CAIRMK010000145.1 GCA_903879645.1 uncultured Bacteroidota bacterium | reverse complement strand
GCCCTTTAGACAAACACACGGATATGGTGTCAAATAACTCCCCAAATTGTTTTGGGTGTTGTTTTTTGGCTACCATAGCATTCCACAAGCGAGCACCATCCAAATGGTATTTTAGATTGTGGTCCAAACACACTTGTTTTATTTTCTTTAATTCTTGAATATCATAACAGGCGCCTCCTCCTTTGTTGGTGGTATTTTCAATACTTACTAACGACGTTAAGGGTGCGTGAAAAAACTCAGGGTCATTGATGGCTTCTTTCACCAAATCTGCCGTAATCATACCGCGTTTGCCATCGACCAAACAACACGAAACCCCACTGTTAAAAGAAGCTCCTCCCCCCTCGTAATGGTAGATATGAGAATATTTGTCGCATATCACTTGCTCTCCTGGGTTGGTATGTAATTTAATCGCCGTTTGATTGGCCATCGTTCCACTCGGGAAAAACAAAGCGGCTTCCATACCAAACAATTGGGCTACGGCATGCTCTAGTTCATTAACGGTTGGATCTTGTTTGTAGACATCATCCCCTACTTTGGCATTAAACATAAATTGCAACATTTCGTTGCTGGGCTTGGTGACTGTATCGCTAATTAGATTTATTTCCATATAAAAATTGGATGCGTTATATTTGCGTTCACAAAATTACATAATTTATGACTAATACCGAACAAATAAAAGGTATTGTAGAGCGCCTTGGTGCGTTGAGGAGGTATCTTTGACATTGATGCCAAACTTATTGAAATAACCAACGAGGAGGAAAAGACCTTTGCGCCCGATTTTTGGAACAATGCTAAGGAAGCCGAAATACTTATTAAAAACTTACGCCAAAAGAAGAAATGGGTGGAAGATTTTGAAAAAGGAAACGATTTGACGGAAGAGCTTCAAATTACCTATGATTTTTTTAAAGAAGGCGACATTTCTGAAGAAGAACTGGATGCGCACTATGCATTGACCAATGTTCATATTGAGGATTTAGAATTTAGAAACATGCTTTCTGAAGAAGGCGACAGCATGAGTGCAGTATTGCAAATTACTGCTGGTGCTGGTGGAACCGAAAGTTGCGACTGGGCATCTATGCTGATGCGGATGTATATGATGTGGGCAGAGAAACAGAAGTTTAAAATCAAAGAATTGAACTTTCAAGAAGGCGATGTGGCGGGAATAAAAACGGTAACGTTAGAAATTGAGGGTGATTTTGCTTTTGGCTACCTCAAAGGAGAAAACGGCGTGCATCGTTTGGTGCGCATTTCTCCCTTTGATAGTAATGCTAAGCGCCATACGTCTTTTGCTTCAGTATATGTCTATCCTTTGGTAGATGATACTATTGAAATTGACATCAATCCTGCCGATATTGAAATTATAACCTCTCGTTCGAGTGGTGCTGGTGGGCAAAATGTAAATAAAGTGGAGACCAAAGTACAATTGTACCACAAACCCACAGGCATACAGATTCAGTGCTCAGAAACGCGTTCGCAACAAGACAACCGACAACGAGCGATGCAAATGCTTAAGTCGCAATTGTATGAAATCGAACTCAAAAAACAAATGGCACAGCGGGCCGATATTGAAGCGGGGAAAATGAAAATTGAATGGGGTTCACAAATTAGAAATTATGTGATGCAACCTTATAAATTAGTAAAAGACGTAAGATCAGGCTATGAAACTAGTGACGTTGATGGCGTTATGAACGGCAACATCGATGAGTTTTTGAAAGCATATTTGATGATGATGGGACAGAAGGAGGAGTGATCAGTGGTCAGTTTGCAGTGCTACTCGAACATGAAACCATTACTATATAGTATTTTAGATTCAAAATTAAGCCGTTATCAAAAAATAAAAATATTCACAATTCATCATTCGTAATTGAGAATTAAACTCTATATTTGCATCGAGGATTCCGAAAGGAAGTTACACCTCACCACAATAGCCGTCCGCTCCAGGATGGCTTTTGTATTTTATAAAAGTTTTGTATATATTTGAAAAAACTTACAAAAACTTACTATGAAAAAAATCTACACTTCTATCTTCCTGATTATTTCTGTTTTCAGTTTTGCTCAAAATAAATTTGAAAAAGGATACTACCTTGATGATTCAGGCACAAGAATTGACTGTTTCATTAAAAACTATGATTGGAAATACAATCCAACTTCAATAGAAGTAAAAAAAACTTTAGAAGGAAATTCAAATGAAGTTTCAATTTCAAATCTAAAAGAATTTGCCATTGATGGTATTTCAAAATACATTAGGCAAACTGTTGAAATCGATAATTCAAAAGGAGACCCAGCGTATTCCTATACAAAAGATCCTAGTTTTGTTTCTTCTACCGTTTTATTAAGAGTTTTAGTTGAAGGGAAAAATAGTTTATATTTTTACGAAAATGATCAATTCCCTGAAAGATTTTTTTTCAAAACAGAAAACCAGGAAATAAAACAATTAATTTATAAAAAATATTTTGAATCAGGTGAAAACGGAAATAGTACTGACCTTTATTTGAATGATAATTTTAAAAAACAATTATTTGCTACTGTAAAATGTGATAATAGTAATTCGAAAATAGATCGTTTAGAATACAAAAATGATGCTTTAATAGATTATTTCAATTTGGTTAATCTTTGTTTAGGGGATACCTCAAGTAAAGAAATTTCAAAAAGAAGTAAAACAGACTTCAATTACAAAATAGTTGCAGGCTTAAATTATTCTCACTTTAACCTTAAATTAGGAGATGGTATTCAAGGAGTACCTTTTGATGGTACTAATACTACTGAAAAAAAGATGATTTTCGGAGTAGGTTTTGAAATTGAAGCTGTAATGCCTTTTAATAATAAAAATTGGTCCATTTTTTTGCAACCCACTTATTACACTAACTACTCTGGAAGTGGTACTATGACTAGTACTTATTATATTAATCCAAATTATACTACCAGTTATACTAATGATAATTACACTACAACGGTTAAATACCAATATTTTCAAATTCCAATTGGATTAAAAAGAAACGTCTATATAAATAAAGCAGCTAAACTTTACTTAAACGCATCTTTTAATGTCAATATTTCAAAAAATTCAACCATGTCAATCGTAAGAAGCGATAATTATTCTATATTTCAAAGTTCAATAAATGGAACCAGTTCTAATTTAGCATTTGGAGTAGGCTATGAATTTAAAGACATGACAATTGAAATTAGACAGTTTACAAACTCAAATTTGAATCCGTATAGTAACAGTAGCTCTAATTCATTTGCTTTCCAAAGTACTGGTGTAGTCCTAAAATATAAAATATATTAGTATCATCCGAAATAAAAAAATCCCGATAAATCGGGATTTTTTTATTTTATCTCAATTGGTTTCTTCGATTTAATTTTTAGTACATAACACGGTTTGGTTAGTACTTCAGCTACCATCCCTTTGGGCTCGATTTCTTTTAAGGTGATAACAATTTTATCTTTTTGCTCTTCTATCTTTTGCACTTTAAGTGTATAACCTTCTGATTTTTTCTCGCCCATATTGACCAAAATAAAATTACAGGTTTCAATATCGCCTTTCTTGACGTAGGGTTTTATCATATCGTCAGATAAAAGCATGTCGAATTCGTTCTTCTCGGTAATAATTTCATAAAATTGAAAAGCCCCACCTCCATAATCACTTCTAAAAAGCACATCATACTTCACCCCTGAAACCATAGGAGGTTTAGTGGATCCACAAGAAACTAAAGTAAGGATAAAGGCAAAGGTTACAATCTTTTTAATCATGCTTAAAGGTGCTGTTTGGAATGGTTTATAGCTTCAATATACAAAGTCTCATACAACGGCAAAATATTCTTGATATCGAATTGTTTTGCCACGGACAAAGCATTTTCTTTAAACGTTTTTAATATCAAATTATTGCTTAAGATTTTAATTGCATTTTCCGCCATTTCATCCACATCGCCTACATCACTTAGATAACCGGAAACGCCATCAAAGTTCACTTCAGGTAAACCACCCGAATTACTTGAGATAACAGGAACACTCCAAGCCATAGCTTCCAAAGCCGCTAAACCGAAACTTTCGGTTTCTGATGGCAATAAAAACAAATCCGAATAGGAAAGAATACTATCAATTTCATTACTGTTGCCAAAGAAGATTACCTTGTCTGAAATGCCTAACTCTTGACACAACTCTTCTGCTTTTGCTTTCTCGGGACCATCCCCCACCATCATTAATTTAGCCGGGATGTCTTGTTGAATTTTGTGGAAAATCTTAATCACATCTGGAATTCTTTTCACCTTTCTGAAATTACTAATGTGCGTGACTATTCGTTCTTCTGCATTTGCCATTACAGAACGCTGACATGAAATTAAGGATTCATTTCTATGTTTATCCAATTCGATGAAATTGGGAATTACGTGAATATCATTTTTGATATTGAATAAATCATAAGTGGCGTCTTTCAAACTTTGAGAAACCGAAGTCACGACATCTGATTTGTTAATACTAAAACTAACTGCCGTTTTATAATTGGGATGATTGCCAACAAGTGTGATATCGGTTCCGTGCAATGTTGTGACCATTGGGATAATAATTCCTTCATCTTTCAACATTTGCTTTGCCATATAACCTGCATAGGCATGAGGAATAGCATAATGCACATGCAGTAATTCGATGTTATATAATTTTATAATATCTACTAGTTTACTGGAAAGTGCCAACTCATAGGGTTGATAATGAAACAATGGATATTCAGGAACATTTACTTCATGGTAATGCACGTTGGAATTGAGAAGTGCCAATCGAACAGGTTGTCGGTAGGTTATAAAATGAATTTCGTGTCCGCGATGGGCTAATTCTAGACCCAATTCAGTAGCTACTACTCCACTTCCTCCAAAGGTTGGATAACATACTATTGCTATTTTCATCTGTAATTTTTAGAAGTACGAAGTTACTACTTCTATCTTCAATAAAAAACTATTTATCCAAAATAGCATCTTGAATTACTTTCTGAATATCTTCACGAATGTTTTCTTTTGAAAGTCTGTTAGGGGCATTTGAATCGGGATATGTTCTATTGGATAAGAACACATATACAATTTCCGTAACCGGATCTACCCAAGCCATTGTGCCTGTAAAACCTGTATGACCAAAACTTGACATGGAAACGCAACCACATGTTGGGCCTTCTTTTCCTAATTGCGGTTTATCAAATCCCAATCCACGTCGGTTGCCTTCCGAACAAAAATAACAAGTATTAAATGTATCAAAAGTTTGAGATGAAAAATACTGATGATCTCCATAATTCCCTTTTTGAAGGTACATTTGCATAATCTTAGCGATATCCATTGCATTCGAAAAAATACCGGCATGACCACCGATTCCACCTTGCATGGCCGCAGCCATATCGTGCACGTATCCTTGTATTAGCGAATGACGAAAATAAGTATCCACCTCGGTGGGTGGGATAGTATTCTTATTGAATTTTCGCAACGGATTGTACATTGTATTGTTCATTCCTAATGATTTATAGAAATTAGAACTACTCAATTCCTCCAGAGATTTACCTGTGGTTTTTTCTAAATAATCTTTCAAAATGATAAACGTAAAATCGCTGTATCGGTATTCTTTTTTATCAATTAGTTTACTCTTTGCAATTTGACTCATGATACTATCTTGATAGTCATTTCTAATATACAAATAGTCGGCAACTTGATTGGTAAATCCGGGTTTACTATAGGTGCTGTAATACTTATCCAAAGGACATTTATTGGCATCTAAAGTCGATTTATAAAACGGAATCCACGCTTGAAGTCGCGCATAATGAGAAAGTAACTCTTTGAAAGGAATGTCTTGTTTATCAGTCCCTTTAAATAAAGGAACCATATCCCCTAGTTTAGCATCCAAGGTCACTTTACCTTTATCAAACTGTTGCATGACATTAGGCAATGTAGAGACCATTTTTGTCATTGATGCTACATCATATATATCCGAATTTTGCACTTTTTCTTGGTTATCATAGGTGTGAGCACCGTATGATTTTTGCAAAATGACTTTTCCTCTTCTAGCTACTAACAATTGAATTCCGGGAGTCATTCTACCATCAATAGCTTTTTGAGCAATAGCATCAATTTTAGATAATACTTTTGGACTCATACCCACATTTTCTGGAGCCGTAAAACCAAGACGGTTTACCTTTTCTGTCGACAATCCGATTCCGTTTTTAAATTCTGAGTTAATAGAAACTGGCAACTTTCCTTGGGATTCAATAGCGCCAAACAATAATTCGGCAGAAACTAGTTGTGCAATATCACTATTTTGATACGACATCACCACTCCTTTGATATCCGCAAAATTTATAGGAGAAAGCGAATAGGGTTTGGCAAAGGCGTCCAATATAACATTGTTGCTTTTGGCTATTTCCTGTAACCAAGTGATTTCAGCTTCCGTGAAATCGTGTTTTTTCCAGGCTTTATCTGATTTATGATAGCCTATAATGACGGTGTTGTATTTTTTAAGTTTCACTTTTAAGGAATCCAGATTAGTATCCGCTACTTCTGTCACTTCTGTATACTTTTTCAGGGTGGATACCAAAGACGAATTGTTATCATCTCCTAGTTTGACGTACGCTATTTTTTGATCTAAATTGCGAATGGGAAGAATAATATCCTTGTTTTTTAGAACCGTAATAGCATGCTCATACAGTTGGTATTGCAGTGCATCTTTTGAAGTAGTATTTAAATCTATAGCCATATTTTTGGTATCAATTGGCTTGAAATGATTTAAACCTGCTTTGAATTTATAATGCAAAATTTTCTTTACCGATTTTGCTATTCTATCCTCCGTGATTTTTCCTTCTTGATAGGATTCACATATTTTTTCAAAAGCCAAAGGCACATTTTCAGGGAAAAGTAAGATGTCATTTCCTGCCATGAATGCTTCTAAATCAATATCACCCGGTTTCATAAACTTACTGGCTGCTTTCATATTAAGCGCATCCGTAAAGATTAACCCTTCAAAACCTAAATCGTCTTGCAGCAAATCGGTCACTACCTTATGTGAAACGGAAGTGGGCCAATTTTCTCTTGGTTCAAGACTTGGCACATTCAAATGCGCCACCATTACGGATACGAGTCCTTCGTCAAACATTCGCTTGTAGGGATACAACTCGACCAAGTCTATATGTTCCTTAGAAAAATTAACTAAGGGTAACGCATAATGCGAATCGAGTGCCGTATCGCCATGTCCGGGGAAATGTTTACCTGTACAAAAAACTCCCTGCCCTTGAACCCCTTTCATTAATGCAATGGCGTGTTCTGTGACATTCACTTTATCTTCTCCAAAAGAACGATTGCCAATAATAGGATTTTTAGGATTGGTGTTGATATCGATGACAGGAACAAAATTGAATTGGGCACCAATACGTTTGGTTTCTTGCGCCATGTTTTCTCCTACTCTTTCTATTAGTTTTAAATCTCTAATAGCACCAAGGGTAGTATTCCAAGGGTATTTATACGTTGAATCCAATCGCATACTCAATCCCCACTCAGCATCAATCCCAATAAACAAAGGCGTTTTCGATTTTGATTGAAAACGATTGGTTAAATTAGCTTGACGAACAGGACCGCCTTGAAAGAATATTAGTCCCCCAATTTTATTTTGGGTGATTAATTTATCTATAGCATTAAAATGAACGGTGTCTTTATTGGAGTAGGCTGCCACCATAAAGAGCTGTCCCACCTTTTCCTCAAATGACATTTGATTGTATGTACTATCGACCCATTTTGTCTCAGCAGGTGTTTCTTTGAAGAAATTTTTACGCTCTGATTTTAGGATCGGAACATAAACTTCATCATCATAAATGACTTCGGGTTTTTTTATTTTTTCGACAACAGTAGTGGATATCGCTTTTGTAGTACCGCAATGGGTTACAAAAGCTAAAATGATTAATACTACTATTAATTTACTTAGTTGTTTCATCAAAAAAAAATAGCGATTAAAAGAAGCGACTATGCCAACTTTCGCTAGCTGGAATTTCCCAACCTTCATTAAATTCTGCTATAGTATTTACAAGATTATTGAAAACTATTGTATTTTCTGAAACTGATTTTTCTTTGGCCAATTTTTTAAAATCAAGTAAGGTTTTGTAGGTAACAAATTCACCTTGTTTGAAAGCAACATTCATTTTATCCAACAAATCAACGCTGTATTTTTGTTCTAAATTCTGAATGAATGCAACAGAAGCATCAATGGAACAACCTGTTGCGGGCTGTACTTCTTGATTGACAGCAATTATAATAAAACGATTGTATTTTATTTGAAAAGAAGATTCTAGCAATGTACCATGAGAACTCCAATTCGTTAAAAATTCTGACAAATCAGTTGCAATAGCAGTTACTTCTTCCTCTGAAAATTTTCTGCTGGATTGGTATATCCATATTTTAGATTCTTCTGGTAAATTTTCAAATGGTATGAACATTGGATTTTTGTTTTTTTTTATTTCAGATTTTTTATTTCTTACTCTTTAATTTATAAATCTTGGGCATTGGCAATCAATTCCGCAACATCAAGAACTTTTATATCTGATTCTTTTTCTTTGACTTTCACTCCATCGGTCATCATGGTGTTACAAAATGGACAGCCTGCTGCAATAATATCGGGTCTTGTTTCTAATGCATCTTCTGTACGTTCTACATTGATTTCTTTATCCCCTTTTTCTGCATCTTTAAACATTTGAGCACCACCAGCTCCACAACATAATCCATTGGCTTTTGAACGTTTCATTTCAATCAGTTCCGCATCCAATTTTTGAATTAATTCTCTAGGAGCTTCATATACATTATTAGCTCTTCCTAAATAACAAGGATCGTGAAAGGTAATTCGTTTCCCTTTGAATTGACCACCCTCGATAGTCAATCTTCCTGAATCTAAAAGTGATTTTAGAAATTCAGTATGGTGCACTACTTCATATTTCCCTCCTAATTCAGGATATTCATTTTTTAAGGTATTGAAACAATGTGGGCAAGCAGTTACAATTTTTTTGGCTTCATACGCATTTAGCACTTCAATGTTCATCATCGCTTGCATTTGAAACAAAAACTCATTTCCGGCGCGCTTTGCTGGGTCACCTGTACAACTTTCTTCGGTTCCAAGCACTGCAAATTCCACATTAGCGCGATTTAAAATACGCACAAATGCTTTCGTGATTCTTTTTGCTCTGTCGTCAAAACTTCCGGCGCAACCCACCCAAAATAGTACTTCAGGTTGTTTGCCTTGAGCTAACATTTCTGCCATTGTTGGCACAATTACTACTTCTGACATCATTAATTTTAGATATTAGATATTAGATATTAAATTCTGATAAAAAGATTTAAAATTTAATATAAAATAATTACGATTATTCATGTTGCCCATCGTCAAAAACCTCGATGGTCACTTCTTTTTCAATTAAGTCGGTAAATTTTCCTCTGTAACGAGTCGCTTTTACTAAATGGTTATCAATCCAGTGGTAATTTCCACCCCGTGGTTTTCCAAAAAGAATCCCATGATATTTAAAACCGTGTTTTTTCAACCAAATTTCTGTGTATTCTCTGTGTGCTTCTGTTCTCGAGGTAAAAAAGAATATAATATGACCTTCATCATACCATTTATTTAAGGTAATTAACGCATCGGGATACACCTCCGCTGTTAACATTCTTTCTGGTTCTTCATTTGGGATATCATCACAAACTGTTCCGTCAATATCAATTAAATAATTCTTTACTCCTTCGGGCAAAATTGGACTCAAATGCTGTCCGTTTTCAGTTACTGCTTGCAAGGTTTTGTCAATGTCTTCCGCTTTCATTTTTTTTAAATTTTTAATAGTTCACATTCATTTAAACAAATTCCCAAGCCTCACAATATGGGAAAATAGTATTATTAATTTATTTTTAGAGAATTTACAATATTATCAGCTGTGTCTTCCCATGTGGATTGCAATCTTTCTAAACAATCAAAAGAAAAAAATATCAATTTATCAGTATCTAAAACAAAGAAATAATAATTAAAAATATTTTGATCAACAACTTTATATTTAAATTTAATATAGCCTACTTTTCTATTATCGACAATTTTAAATCCTTCTGACAACACTGTTACGTCTGGTCTATTATCTTTAAAATTCTTTAATTGAAATTGTTTGAAATCCATTACTTGAGTTTCTTTAACAATTCTGGGAACTATACTTGCTTTCAAGTTTACTTCTCCATTGGCATCAACAAGCACTAGTAATGGTTTTGGAGTAGTTTTATTCTTCTTTTTCCACATGTCATCAGACATTTTCCCAAGATCTGAAGGAACTACAATTTCAATTTTATTATTTAAAAAAGAAATTTTATCCATCTTAGTTTGAGAAAAGAGAACAATTGGCAATAAAAATAGTATCGTAAAAAATTTCATATATAAGTATTTATTGTTCGTCTTTCCAATTTAATCGGTCCATCTGATTGTATTGCCAAGGAGCGCCATTATTTTCAATATTTGTCATCATGGCATTTAAGGATTGTGGCGCGGCACTTTGTTCCATAACCAAAAAACGGCGCATGTCCATAATGATGGATAATGGACTTATATTAACCGGACATTCCTCTACACAAGCATTACAAGAGGTACAAGCCCAAAGTTCTTCTGCAGTAATGTAATTATTTAATAATGATATATTATCAGGTATAAAAACACCTTTATTTTTATCTATATTTCTACCTACCTCTTCTAAACGATCACGTGTATCCATCATGATTTTTCGAGGGGATAATTTTTTGCCTGTTTGATTGGCTGGACAGGATGAAGTGCAACGACCGCACTCCGTACAGGTGTACGCATTTAATAATTGCACCCAATTCAAATCCATCACATCACTAGCTCCAAATTTGCTTGGAACTGCATTTTCATCTACTGGTTGTGCGGCAAAGGGATCAGCATTGGGATCCATCATCAATTTTACCTCTTTAGTAACACTTTCTAAATTATCAAATTGCCCTTTAGGATTTAAATCAGCGTAAAATGTATTAGGAAAAGCCAATAAAATATGAAGGTGTTTAGAAAAGTACAAATAATTTAAGAAGCATAAAATTCCAATGATATGCAGCCACCAAAAAGTTCTTTCTAACATCATGACAGCACTTTCATTCATGCCATTAAAAATTGGCGTAATGAAATGACTTATCGGAAATGAACCCGCTTGAATATAATGCGAAACGCCTGCTTGTTGCAACCAAAAATCTGAAGCATTCATCAATAGAAATAATGACATTAAAACCATTTCAAAATATAAAATAGTATTCGCATCTTTTTTGGGACTTCCGTCCAAATCTTTACTGATAAATCTTTTTAATCTAATTATATTTCGTCTAGTCCAAAAAACTATAACCGCGACCAAGACTAATAATGCTAACACCTCAAAAGAGCCAATTAAAAAGCTATAGCAACTTCCCATAAAAGAAAATACTCTATGCGTTCTAAAAAGCCCGTCAATAATGATTTCTAATAATTCTAGGTTGATGATCACAAAACCTACATAAACTACAATATGAAGTAGTCCTGCCATTGGTCTTTTCACCATTTTAGATTGTCCCAAAGCAATCATGGCCATGTTTTTCCAACGTGCCGCTGCATTATCAGAACGATTTACCTCTTTTCCTAATTTAATATTTCGAATAATTTTTTTTACATTACTAGTAAAATATCCAAATCCTAAAATTAAAAGAATGGCGAAAAAAATAGTCTCTAAAAAGTTCATATTAATACGTTTTACTTCTTAATAGAATCAGTAACTGGTGCTACGTAAGGTTTGTTTTTCTTTCCGAAAAGCGAAACATTTACATAACGAGTTGGATGCAATCGTAGGTCTTGCAAAAGTAATTCTAACTCTTTTGAAGTTTGTTTAAAATTAGTATATAAAGCATCATCTTTCATTAATTTACCCATTGTCCCCTTACCTGCTTGCACATCTCCCAGCACACTATTAACATTAGCTAATGTTTTTTCGAGATTATTGACGGTTTTATTAATGTTTATTTTAGCTAAAGAATCGGACAATTTTGAAAAATTACCAGATGCTTTATCAATGTTATTCATTGCAATATTAATTTTGGTTTTATTTTCACCTAAAATTGAATTTATTTCCTTTGAGGCGTCTTTAAATTGCGATAAGGTCTCATTAAGATTTGCTAAGCTATTTCTAATGTTTTCTTTTGATTTTGCGTCCAAAATTTGATTGACATTAGTTAGCATCACATTTGCATTATCGAGTAATTTTGTAATTTTATCTTTTAGGGGTTCAATTTGTTTCGCTAATTCGTCTGTTAATCCCAATTTACTTGAAGAAACTAATGAATCACCGTCAACTGCATCTACCCCAGTTTTAGATGGAATAATTGCGATTTGTTTACCTGCAATTAAAGTGGTGGCGTAAATTTCTGCGATACTGGATTTCTTAATCGGAAAATCAGACTTAATTTGCATCTCCACTTTTATTC
Source organism: uncultured Bacteroidota bacterium (assembly GCA_903879645.1). Classification (GTDB taxonomy): domain Bacteria; phylum Bacteroidota; class Bacteroidia; order Flavobacteriales; family Flavobacteriaceae; genus Flavobacterium. Next base: position 916 of record CAIRMK010000145.1, on the reverse strand, counting down.
TTGCCGTACTATTATCGATAGTGATTTTGCTCACTTTTCCGACTACTAAACCATTAATGGTCACTGGAGCTGCAACATTTAATCCTTCGACATTAGCATATTCTACATATAAGGTTTTATAATTTATAAATAAATCTCTCCCTTTCAAATAACTATACCCCCAAATGAACAACAGGATTGAAGCAATAACTAATATGGCGGTTTTAATTTCTCTTGATAATTTCAAAATAGTAAATTTTATTTTTGCAAAAATAGTTTTTTATTTCGTATTGTCTTTAATATCTACACTTTTCCCGTCTTTAAAAGCTATTATATAAGCGGAATCAAAACCTTTAGCTTTTGCTTCTCGCAATAATTTTTTTGCTTCATCATAACTTGAAGTTTCACCATACATGTACTTGTATATGGAAGTATGGGTAGAAGTAACGTTCTTTAAGCCTTTAAAGTTACTAGGTATAAGTTCTAGTTTAGTTGTACTTGCCGAAATTTGAATTTTATACACTAAACCTTTAACCTCATTTTCTGTAGATTTAGGAGTGCTTTTTTTAGCTATAGTGTCTTTTTTAGTTTCTTCTACTTTTTTTACCGGTTTTTCTTCGAATCTTTGCGAAGGTTTTTCTACTTGGACATCACCTGCTTCTCCATCAAAAAATTCTTTTTTATAACTAATAATTGCTTTCGCAATTGCATCAGCATTTTCTTGCTGACCTTCATCTGAATCTAATTTTTTCCCTTCAATAGGATTGGAAATAAACCCGTTTTCAATCAATACTCTTGGCATATAGGCTTTGTGTAATACCATATAAGGCGCTTGTTTCACCCCTCCTCCTCTACTTTTCTTTCCTAAATCCTGTACAAATCTATCTTGTATTTTTCCTGCTAGAGCAATACTATTGGCTTCAAACTCTTCTTGTGC
>CAIRMK010000144.1 GCA_903879645.1 uncultured Bacteroidota bacterium | reverse complement strand
TTTTTGTTTCTCTCTTTTGAGACCTTTAATACCGGGTCGTAAACGAAAAACTTCAAGACAATTAAAATTAAGGTAAAGTTAACTAGCTGGCTTACAAAAAGCTTCCAATCTATACCGAATTGACTAATAAATGCGTTCATGTATTTTTCTCTAACTTACTATGTGAATTTAATGATAAGAGCAATAACTAACGCATAAATAGCAATAGACTCTGCAAAAGCGATAGCCAAAACCATGTTTGTCTGGATTTTGGATGTTGCCTCTGGGTTTCTTGCAATTCCGTTCAAAGCTGCAGCTCCAATCAAACCAACAGCGAATCCTGGAGCGACAACTCCTGCTCCTACTGCTATTGCTGTTGCTAATAACCTCATTGTTTCTACTTCCATGTTTTTTTATTTAAATTTATATTAATTTTATTTACTACGACCTTTTCCGCCGGCTGGCGGATTTATTTTAAATAATTAGTGCCCCTCAGCATGCTCTCCCCCTCCATGTTCTGTTGTGTGAAGCGTCAAAAATACCAATGTCAACATAGCAAAAACAAATGCCTGAATCATTCCAAAAAACATTTCCAACATCATAAAAGGAATTGGCACAATATATGGCAATAAGAAAAACATAATTGTCAGCAAAACTTCTCCGGCAAAAATGTTTCCAAACAACCTGAATGAAAATGATATAAATTTAGCCATTTCCGACAAAAATTCAAGTATCCCAACGAAGAAATTAACTGGACTGGAAAAATTTATAAATTTTTTGTCAAAAACTTTTTTAAAGAAAAATCTAAAGAAGATTTGGGCTAGTAAAGAAAGAATAAAAGATATAAAATCAGACGATTATTTTGATTCTATTTTTATGATTTGCCCCGATTTTTTAATTAATGAAGATTTAAAATACATTACTGATAAAACCAAAAACTCTATAGTCTATTTCTGGGACAGTTTTGATAACATTCCAAGATACGAAAGGACTTTGCCTTTTTTCAAGACAAAATACAGCTTTGAACGTAAGGATGTTTTGAAATATAATTTGAACTTTCTGACTAATTTTTATCATAACAGCGGACATTCAAAATCAACTGAAATTGATTTATTTTTCATAGGCACTTATGACATCAGATTTCCAGTAATAAAAAAAATTTTGGAGGTTGTGAAAAGTAAACATAAAACCTCAAAAATCATACTTCAGTGCGATAAACAGAATGTTATTAATGAAAATACGGATTCTGAAATTATGTTCATCCAAAAATCAATTCCAGTAGAAGAAACTGAAAAAATATTTAGTCATTCCAAAATAATTTTGGACGTTCAAAAAACTGTTCAACAAGGATTAACATTTAGAGTATTTGAAGCAATGGGGTTCAGAAAAAAACTGATTACTACAAATACTGATATTATAAATTATGATTTTTACAATCCTAATAATATCTTTGTATGGACTGAAGATTCTACAGACATTCCAGATGCCTTTTTTGAAAAAGAATATGAAGAATTACCTGAAGGTCTATTTAAAAAATACAGTCTTGAAAACTGGTTAAACACTATTTTCAGTACTAAAAATTCATCTAAATGACAATATCTGTAGCACTTTGCACTTACAATGGGGAACAATTTCTAAAAGAGCAGTTAGATTCCATACTAAATCAGACTCTTGCAGTTGATGAAATCATAATTTGTGATGACAAGTCAACGGATGCTACTATTTCAATTTTAAAAGAGTATAAAGAAATTTTTCCTTCTGTGATTTCAATTTATGAAAACGAAAATACATTGAAAAGTGTGAAAAATTTTGAAAAAGCAATTTCATTATGTACGGGAAATATTATTTTCTTATCAGACCAAGATGATATTTGGGTAAACAACAAAGTAGAGAAATATTGTGCTTTTTTTAATGAAAATCCATCTATTGAAGTTTTGGCTTCCAACGGGTATTGTATTGATGAAAAATCTGTTGTTTCAGAAAAATATTCACTATGGGATATCCCTGAGTTTTTGAGAGAGCAAAATATTAAAATTGATTATTTTAAAACTATTACTTATTTTTCGAATATTGTCACAGGAGCTTCCATGGCCTTTAGAAGAAGTATACTTCCTGAGCTACTTCCATTTCCAATAATTAAAGATTTACATCACGACGAATGGATTACCATTATTGCTTCCTCCAAAAATGCTTTTGAAATGTTGAATGAAAAATATTTTTATTATAGAATTCATGACAAACAGCAAGTAGGTGGATTATTTTTTGACAAAACAGAAAGACAAAAAAAATTTCTAACAAGACATTTTAATTTATACATAAAAGGTGAAAACTTTAGAATTCTTAAAAGGAAAATAAAAAAACTTGCCTTTGCCTATAATTATAACAAAAGGTTTATTCATGAACAAGGAAAACATCATCAGTTATTTGTAAAAAATATGGCTGAAATAAAGGATCTCTATTACGAAACAATAGACGAAATAAAAAAGAGATTTCCTATTCAATACTTTATTTTAAAAATCTTTGATAAGATTAGAAACAAAAGACAACTTAAAGAATAATTCTAATAGCCTCTAAAATGTTGAAAATATTTGCAGTCACCCACGATTTATTACCTCCAATTAACAACGATTTGTATGTGCCCTTTCAAGTAGCCCAAAAGGATTCTATCTATAAAGGTATACTTAGAGATGACACTCAGGATAACATCGCTAAAAAAAACCCAAATTATAGTGAACTTACTGCTATCTATTGGATTCTAAAAAATTATAACTCTCCAATAGATTATATTGGGATTTGTCATTATAGAAGATATTTTGATTTATATCCTCCTTTTTCCTTTTCAAAGAAAAAAAATAAAATAGAATTAAAACCCACTACACGAGAAGCTATTCTTAATGAAAAAATTGGGACAATTTCTACCACCGAACAGGAAAAAAAAATACTGAAATACCTCAAACAAGGATTAATAATTGTGCCGAAAGCAACTGATTTTGGAATGACTGTTGCCCAACAATATGAATTAATTCATAACATCGAGGATTTGAATAATGTTAAAATTGTTTTAGAAAAGCTTTATCCAGAATATCTAAGATCCTTTGATAAGTACT
>CAIRMK010000143.1 GCA_903879645.1 uncultured Bacteroidota bacterium | reverse complement strand
GGGAGATTCCTATATTGATAAAGTGGCTATAGCAGCGTTTATTGAAAAGTGTACTTATCCACTCTATTTTTTTGATTTTGAAACGGTATTTCCTACTGTTCCTATACTTGACAATTCATCGCCGTTTCAACAAATTCCATTTCAATATTCATTACATATAATGAGTGCTCCCGATTTGCCAATGAAACACAGGGAGTTTTTAGCGGTTCCGTTGCATTTTGTTGCACGCGCTATAATGTATGATATTGAACAGACGGTTCCGTTTGAGCATCAAATTATTCAAGATCCTAGAAAAAGTTTAATAGAACAGTTAAAACAAGATTTTGGAACAACAGGAAGCATTGTTGCTTATAATGCAGGTTTTGAAAAAGGGGTATTGGCAAAATTAGCCGAGGCTTTTCCTGAAGACAAATCTTTTTTAAATGATTTAATAGGCCGATTTGTTGATTTATTAGATGTTTTTAGAAACGCATGGTATTATATGCCCGAAATGGGTGCTTCTGCATCAATAAAATCTGTTTTACCTGCTATTGCTCCAGAATTTAGCTATTCTGACTTAGCAATTTCTAACGGAGGAGATGCTAGTGCAACTTTTCAAGGTATGATTGATGGCGAAATTGAAATGACTCCCAAAATCAAGACAAACCTTCTTAAATATTGCGAAAGAGATACAGAAGGAATGGTCGTGATTTGGAAAGAATTATTAAAGTGCATAAAATAATATTTAACTAGAAATAAATTGAAAAATAAAGAATTCAAAGTAATCAAGACAATTCATGCTACAACACATACTTGGGCGAATACGACTATTCCAATTGGCACAATTGTAAAACAAGTTTCTGATACAAAAAATAGTATAAATCCTATGATTGGAATTGTTGCTCAAAGCGATACAATAGAGGGTTTGCATGTAATACCCTATGAATTCCTCACCCCATTATTTGATTTTAAGAAAACTATTCTACTATTACATGGGTTCAATAGCGCGCCGGGGAATAAAGAGAAAATTATAAAAGAGTGGCTTTCAGCTAATAATTTAGCGTCCAATTTTAACCTTATCGCACCGCAATTAAATAACGCTCCATACGAAGCGATAAATCAAATTTCAGAAATTATTCAAGAAAACTATGGAAATATTTTTGTGATTGGAACTTCATTAGGAGGGTTTTATGCTACGCTTGTTCGTTCTTTAAACCATTCGGATGGCATTAAAGTCCATGCTATAAATCCAAGTTGGTCGCCCGGCACAACATTAAGCCAAGAAGTAAATAAGCCACAGGAAAATTATAAAACGGGTTTAGAATGGCAATTTAGCGCATCATCTCTTAATGATTTGGCTGAATTCGAAAATGAAGCAAAATCTGAATTGAAAAATTATAAAGGGACTCATTATACATTACATTTAGCTAATTCTGATGAGTGCCTCGATTTCTCAGAGCTGCTTGCTTATCTTGACGAAAACAAGGTTTCTAATAAAACCTTATATTATGACACCAATCATCGATTTGAAAAAGTAATAGAAATGTTGGATAATTGTAAAGTGGACTTAACTTTATAATACGATATAATGCCACTCCTTTTTTATAATTCATTTCTTTTTACAAAATACTGAAATTCAAAACATTCAAGTATTAGCATAGAAAGATATTAGAAAAAAAGTAAATGAATTTAAAATTACAGAGAAAGCAGAAACTAATGCTAGAATATTTTTAGATAAATGGATTCGCTCTTTTGGGTTTACTTCTGTAAAAATTAGCACGATATAGTATGTTTTCAACGTTTAAGTTAAAGTATTTTGGTTTAATAGTTAAGTCATTCTTTTTTTTATTTTACTTTGAAATCAATCCTTGTATGAAAAAAATACTTTATGGTTTAGTACTCATCTGCAGCCTGAGTTACGGGCAAAGTGTCAAACAAAACAATCGTTATGGGGCTTCTGTCGTTTTTGAAGATGGTTTGGTTTTAAAGTCAAAAGACCGTTATGGACCATCATTATATTTTAGAGATGGACAAACAATTCGAAGCAAAAACCGCTATGGCGCTGCTTTATTTTATTTAGATGGAAACACTGTACGGTCGAAAGACAGATATGGGCAAGCTTTATTTTATTTTGATGGGCTAACGATTCGAAACAAAGATCGCTATGGCAAAGCGCTATATTTTGTTGATGGGCAATCCTTAAAATACAAAGACCGCTATGGTAAAACGGCCTATTGCTTTGAAGGAATTCCAGAAAAGTGGG
>CAIRMK010000142.1 GCA_903879645.1 uncultured Bacteroidota bacterium | reverse complement strand
TGCTTGACACATTGAAATCTGCGCTTTTTAAAGCTAAATCTAAATTACTTTGAGAGAGCGCATCTAATTTATCAGTTAAAGCCAAATCGGAATCAATATCAATTCCTAAATTTACTTTCAACATTTTTAAACTAATGTCTTTCAGTCGAGTCACATAATTTAAATTACTGTTTACAGATGATAGTGTGATTTTTAGCTGTTCTACATTTTCTTCTTCAATAAGACCGTTTTTATACGTTTGATCGGTATCAAAAAGTGTTTTTTCTAAAATAGCTTTATTTTTTTGAAGAATTTGAGCGCTTTCATCTGCTAATAAGACATTGCCATACGAGTTGATGATTAGTTCTCTAACATCAGTATCTGTTTTTACTTTGTAATTTTCATAAAATTGAAGATATGTTTTTGAAGCTCGTAAAGCCACAAGATAAGAACCATCAAAAATCAATTGACTTAACGATAGACTACCGCCACCATTGTGTTTGGTTCCAAAAGTAACTTCAGCAAATTCACCTTTTGGTCCACCAAAAATTTCTGCTGGTAAAAGAGAGGTTTGCAACTTAAAATTGTCTTGATAAGTAATAGCTCCATTTATTTGAGGCAACCCCATCGCTGTAGTTTCCCATTTTTTCTGTTTAGCTATTTCGATATCACGACCTGCGTTAATAGCCGTTCTATTGTTGGTTAAAGCATGAGTTATGGCTTGATCTAAACTAAACGAATAGCTCTGTTTTTTATCTTGAGCCTCTATAAAGCTGGCAAATAAAAAGATGATTAATACTAATTTACTTTTCATGGATTGATGATTATATATTTAGAGTTGATAATTGTTTTTCGAGTTCAATAATTCCTTTTGGAGTAGCAATTGCTCTAGTATGATATTCTAGCGCTTTCCCTTCAAGTTCGTAGGCTTCTTTTTCTAATAGAGTATTTTCATTTATTGAAAAAATCAAAGTGTAATAGAAACGTGCTACTGTTTCAACATCGGTTTCAGGTCGATAAAGCTCTTGTTGTATTCCCTTTAAAACGTTTTGGGTAAACATGTGATTGCAATCTTCTATTTCATTGGCAATCATTTTGGCATAAATTTCAGGATAATGTTTTTTAAGCTGATAGGCAGGTGAATGATCAAAAGATTGAAACATTTCTTTAAACATTTTACGCATTTCGAAGTTTTCTTCAATCGCATTAAAGTTTTTTGCAACGACTTCATCCATTAATTTATGGATTTTTTGATGCACTACTTCTGTACCTTCTTCAATTAAAACTTCTTTATTGTGGAAATATTTGTAAATCGTTTTTTTAGAAATACACATTTCGCATGCAATATCATCCATAGTTACACTCTTGAAACCTAGTTTCAAAAACATATCTGTTGCTTTTTTGATGATTTTTTCTTTCATTATTATTTTAAATTCGAGTACAAAGATAGAATGGAAACTTTTAATACTAAAATAGTTTCCAAAGTATTTACACAAATTTAACATTTGAAAAGTTTCAAGTTTCAGGTTTCAAGTTTTTTGACTTTCTTTGTACAGCCCAAAACATTAAACTTTAAAAGCAGAATTAATGCACGCACTTTCTCACTATCAAGAAGTTATTTCAGATTATTTTACGGAGTTGCATTTATCCAAAGAGCCTAAAAATTTATATCAACCTATTGAATATATTTTAACGCTTGGGGGGAAAAGAATGCGTCCCATTTTAACATTAATGGCTACTGAAGTTTTTGATGTAGATTGTAAAAAAGCATTGGCCGCAGCTACTGCTATTGAGGTTTTTCATAATTTTTCGTTAGTGCATGATGATATTATGGACGATGCCCCCTTGCGAAGAGGACACGAAACAGTTCATGAAAAATGGGACATCAATACTGGAATTCTTTCTGGTGACGCGATGTTAATATTAGCCTACCAACATTTTGAAGAATATGAGCCAGCCATATTTAGAGACTTGGCAAAATTATTTAGCAAAACCGCTTTAGAAGTTTGCGAAGGACAACAATACGACGTCGATTTTGAAACTAGAGAAGATGTAACTATTCCGGAATATCTTAAAATGATTGAATACAAAACGGCTGTTTTGGTGGGTGCTGCGATGAAAATGGGGGCTATTGTTGCTGAAACTTCTTGTGAAAACGCAAATTTAATTTATGAATTTGGTTTAAATCTCGGCATTGCTTTCCAATTGCAAGACGATTATTTAGATGCTTTTGGTGACCCAAAAACTTTCGGAAAGCAAGTGGGGGGCGATATTATTGAAAACAAAAAAACCTATTTGTATTTAAAAGCTATCGAATTTGCTACTGCTGAAGAAAAAGGGCAATTACTGCATTTATTTTCTATTCAACCCAATGACAATACAGATAAGATTAATTCGGTAAAAGAAATCTTTAATCAAACAGGAGCTTCTGAAGCGACACAAGTTGCTATTGAGGAATATACTTTTAAAGCATTTGATACACTGGAACAAATGAATATCGATACCAGTAAAAAGGAAATTTTACACCTATTTGGTAAAAAATTAATGGACAGAAAAGTTTAATCCATGAACTGGTTTTTGTCTTCAGCTATTTTCAACATTAAAGAAAACAACGAACAGAGGAAATTCATTTTTGCATTTTTCTTTCCATTTTTTACCCTTTTAGCATTGTGGATTGACTCATTTTCTTTCAGACAAAATCATTTCGACGGAAGGATACTCGCTAATTTTTTAGCTATTTTATACTTTGTTTTGTTTTTCTTGTCTGCCTCATCCTATTTAAGAAAACTAATGTTTTGTATGGTTTTTTTATCCTATATAGGAGAATTGATTTTTTGCAAAGCACTCGGAATGTATTTGTATCGAACCTCTGATATCCCACTTTATGTGCCGTTTGGTCATGCCATTGTTTATGCGACTGGATTTGTTTTAGCCGAAACGAAACTCATTGTAAATAATGAAATTACAAGTAAAAAAATCTTCTCCGTGGCTTTTGCTTTGCTATTTCTGTCAGTAGGAATTGTTCTTAAAGATGTGTTTTCGCTCATTTTTGGATTGTTTTTTTTTGGCTTAATGAAAAGAAAAAAAGGACAAAATGTGTATTATACTATTGCACTTTGTGTTATCTTTATAGAATTAGTTGGAACGTATTTTAAATGTTGGACTTGGGTGCCAAAAACATTTAATCTAATTCCAGCAGCCAATCCACCAATGGGAGCCGTTTTTTTCTATGCTGGTGGCGATGTAATTTTGGCAAAAATAGTAAGCTATTGGAAATCTAATACTACAGATTAAATGAATTTTCCTATTCCCATATCAACAGACGAATTGTTGACTACTGCAACTGCAGAAAACTTGTATCTAAAACTAATTGAGCAATTGAATAAGGATTTCAATTTTGCCAATGAACCTGTAGATTTTCATCCGAGTACTACACCAGAGGAATTGAAAGTTCAATTGCACGAAAAAATCTACCGATTGATTCAGTATAAATTTGCCGAATATTTAAGTTTGCTCTACATTGTTGATGTTCCCGAAGAAACAGTAAAACAATTAGATGGTTCTGATTTGGTTGAGCTGTCGGCGCAAGTTTCTTTTTTAATCTTAAAAAGAGAATGGATGAAAGTGTGGTTTAGAAATAAGTACTAAAATTTTCCAAACAAAAAATTTAAGGTTCCAAAAACTAATGCACTTCCAAAATCTTTTGTTCCACTTGGATTGAATGAATCAATTTTTGAATTAATAAGAGTTTGCGTTGGGTACGATTTGACGGTACTCAATTCATAGTTTCTTCCTAAACAATAATAAGTATCACTTAATTTTGTTGTTGGATTGTAGATAGTTAGATTGTTGGTGCTTAATTTACCGTAATTAATAGGAACAACAATAGGGTTTAAGTTTATTGTTGAGGTAAATTGAAAGCCATACCTTTTTGTTTGGTTTTGACTAGAAGAAATTAAGCCCGATGTTAATATTGTAATATAAAATAGCTTTCTCATCATTTTAAAAATAAACTCTAACAAAAGGCATCAAAGCATCACTATAAACGCTTTTGTTTTTGTCAAATAGTAAATCGTATCTCGCGCCCACTACTATATTTTGCATTCGATATCCAGCACCAACTAACAAACCCGTATTCCAAAAATTTGTTTTAACATTTTCTGCAATGAGCTGGTAGGTAGTTGATACGTTAGTTTCTTCTAATTCTAAAGAAAACTGTACTTCATCTGCAGGGTTGAATAACGTTATTAAACTTGCTCCGAAAATAGTTGAGACATATTCGTTGCTTGAAGAAACAAGACTTCCTTGTATTCCTGCACCAAGCGAAACATAATGGTTGAGGTTATAAATTCCACTAGGAGCAATTGTAACATCGGTATATCCAGACCCAACATTGAGTCCAAATCCACCGCCAAATTGAACATGTTGCCAAAACGCACTTTTTTTAGTTAAATTGTTTTTTGTTTGAGTATTTTGTTGTGGAGTATTTTGAGCATGTAAACGATAACTAATTCCTAAAATAAAAATAAAAAACAAAACTTTGGTACTGCTTTTAAAACAATTCATTTTCATAAGGTAATATATATTTAATTAGCGAGATAAAAGTAGCAAAAACATTGAAAGATTGTTATAAATATTTTACTTTTGCCGTAATTTTTTAACTACAAGAGTACTTATATATATAATTATGGATAGGTTTTCCTTTTTAAACGCAGCACACACTCAATTTTTTGCCGATTTATACGACCAATATACTCAAAATCCAGATGCCGTTGAGCCTAGTTGGAGAGCTTTCTTTCAAGGGTTTGACTTTGGAATGGAAACGTATAATGAAGAAAATGCTGGGGAACAAATAGCTAATTACGTAGCAAACACTACGGACAACGGACAAGTTTCAGAAAAGCTTCAAAAAGAATTTAATGTTTTAAAATTGATTGATGGCTATCGAACTCGGGGTCATCTTTTTACACAAACTAATCCAGTTCGTGATAGAAGAACCTATGAGCCAAATTTAGATTTGGTGAACTTCGGACTTTCTGACGCCGATTTGAATACGGTTTTTGATGCGGCAAAAGTTTTAGGACATCAGCCATCCACTTTAAAAGATATTATTTCGCACCTTAAAAATGTATATTGCCAGCATATAGGAATTGAGTACATGTATATGAGAAAACCTGAAGTAATTCAGTGGATTCAAAGTAGAATAAACATCAATGACAACCTTCCAAAATTTGACACGGATCAAAAGAAGCACATTTTAGAAAAACTAAATGAAGCGGTTTCTTTTGAAAACTTTTTGCATACAAAATATGTAGGTCAAAAACGTTTCTCTCTTGAAGGAGGTGAAAGCATCATACCGGCATTAGACGCAGTTATTGAAGCAGCAGCCGAAAAAGGTGTAGAACATTTCGTAATGGGAATGGCACACAGAGGAAGATTGAATATTTTAGCTAATATTTTTGGCAAAAACACACAAGATATATTTTCAGAATTTGACGGTAAAGATTACGACCAAGAATATTTTGATGGTGACGTAAAATACCATTTAGGTTTAACTTCTGAAAGAACTACTGCATCGGGTAAAAAAATCAATCTTAATCTAGCTCCTAATCCTTCTCACTTGGAAACGGTTGGTGCCGTTATAGAAGGAATTGCTCGTGCGAAACAAGACCATCATTTTCCAAACGATTTCTCTAAAGTATTGCCAATTGCCGTTCACGGTGATGCTGCAGTAGCAGGACAAGGAATTGTTTACGAAATTGTTCAGATGGCGCAATTAGATGGTTACAAAACTGGAGGAACTATTCATATTGTAATCAACAATCAAGTTGGATTTACAACCAATTATCAAGATGCACGTTCGTCAACGTATTGTACCGATGTGGCAAAAGTGACTTTATCGCCAGTACTTCACGTAAATGCTGATGATGCTGAAGCTGTTGTACACGCTATGTTGTTTGCCTTAGATTTCCGTATGGAATTTGGTCGTGATGT
>CAIRMK010000141.1 GCA_903879645.1 uncultured Bacteroidota bacterium | reverse complement strand
AGTTACTTCATGGATTACTTTTTCCAAAGTTAATTCTGTTAGAAATCGTTCCGCAGCACGCCAAGGTCCTAATGTGTGTGAACTTGAAGGTCCAACACCAATTTTTAACATATCAAAAACAGAGATGCATTCTTCCATAAACTATATCGTTTTAGTGGGGCAAATATAGAGTAAACATATAGAGAATTAAAATTATTACTATTTCAATTTGGTATCATTTTGAAAGAAGATGTATATAGATTGCTACAAATAGGAATCATTGCCTATTTAGAGGAATATAAAATAAAACAGTGTCATCTTGTCATACATTATGATGTATTACTGACAATTTATTCGATATTTTCTCTTGGCATAATCATTGCTTTTTGACAGTCAAGTTATAAAACTGAATTTTCTAAAATAAATTAAATATAAAAATGGGAAAAATTATTGGAATTGATTTAGGTACAACAAACTCTTGCGTTTCCGTGATGGAAGGACAAGAAGCGGTAGTAATTCCTAATTCAGAAGGAAAAAGAACAACACCATCCATCATTGCGTTTGTGGAAGGTGGAGAAATTAAAGTGGGTGATCCAGCTAAAAGACAAGCTGTGACTAATCCAACGAAAACGATTGGTTCGATCAAACGTTTTATGGGACATACTTTTTCTGAAACTACAGAAGAAGCGAAAAGAGTACCTTATTCAGTAGTAAAAGGGGACAACAACACACCACGAGTTGATATCGATGGTCGTTTATATACAGCACAAGAATTGTCGGCCATGACACTTCAAAAAATGAAAAAAACGGCTGAAGATTATTTAGGTCAAACAGTGACTGAAGCCGTTATTACTGTTCCAGCTTACTTTAATGATGCACAACGTCAAGCTACAAAAGAAGCAGGTGAAATTGCAGGTCTTAAGGTAATGAGAATTATCAATGAGCCAACTGCTGCGGCATTAGCTTATGGATTAGACAAAAAAGGAAAAGATCAAAAAATTGCAGTATACGATTTAGGTGGAGGTACTTTTGATATTTCTATCCTTGAATTAGGGGATGGAGTTTTTGAAGTTTTATCTACTAATGGAGATACGCATTTAGGAGGTGACGATTTTGACCAAACAATCATTGATTGGTTAGCAGATGAGTTTAAAGCTGAAGAAGGTATCGACTTGAGATTAGACCCAATGTCATTACAAAGAATTAAAGAAGCGGCTGAAAAAGCTAAAATTGAATTGTCATCTTCTGCGGAAACTGAAATCAATTTACCTTACGTAACAGCTACTGCTTCTGGACCAAAACACTTAGTAAAAAAATTATCAAGAGCTAAATTTGAACAATTATCAGATGCATTAGTAAAACGTTCTATGGAACCAGTAGCTAAAGCGTTGAAAGACGCAGGTCTTTCTACTTCAGATATTGACGAAGTTATCTTGGTAGGTGGTTCTACAAGAATGCCAAGAATTGCTGATGAAGTTGAAAAATTCTTCGGTAAAAAAGCATCTAAAGGTGTGAACCCTGATGAAGTTGTTGCAATTGGAGCAGCTATTCAAGGTGGAGTTTTATCTGGAGATGTTAAAGATGTACTGTTGTTAGACGTTACTCCTTTATCTTTAGGAATTGAAACTATGGGTGGAATTATGACTGTTTTGATTGAATCAAATACGACTATTCCAACTAAAAAATCTCAAATCTTCTCTACAGCAGCAGATTCTCAACCAACTGTGGAACTACACGTTCTTCAAGGAGCTAGAGCAATGGCAGCAGACAACAAAACAATTGGTCGTTTCAACTTGGATGGTATCCCACCAGCACCAAGAGGAGTGCCTCAAATTGAAGTAACGTTTGATATTGATGCTAATGGTATTATCAAAGTTTCTGCTACAGATAAAGGAACTGGAAAATCTCACGATATTCGTATCGAAGCTTCTTCTGGTTTAACAGCTGAGGAAATCGAGAAAATGAAAAAAGATGCTGAAGCAAATGCTGGAGCTGACAAATTAGCTAGAGAAAAAGCTGAAAAAATTAACGAAGCTGATAGTTTGATTTTCCAAACTGAATCTCAGTTGAAAGAATTAGGAGATAAAATTTCTGATGAGCACAAAACAGGTATTGAATATGCATTAACCGAATTAAGAATGGCACACCAATCGCAAGATGTGGAAGCTATCCAAAAAGGTTTAGATAATGTGAATGCTGCTTGGAAAACTGCTACAGAAGCGATGTATGCTCAATCGGAAGCTGGTCAAGCTCAAGAGGCACAACCACAAGCGGAAGCGCAAGGAGATAATACGCAAGACGTAGAATTCGAAGAAGTGAAGTAATTAGATAATTTTTCAATTCGAAAATTAGATAATATATTTTTATACAAAACCGAGCAAGTAATTGCTCGGTTTTTTTATTAAAGATGAAACTGATTATTTTGTATATTGCTCATCAATTAAGTAATAAATATAAATTTTATGAAAAAAATAATTTTATTTCTCGCACTTTCTTTTGTTGTTTCATCTTCGTACGCGCAAAAAAAGAAATCTGTTAAATCAACTAAAAAAGTTCTTGTTTCTAATGGTTTAGCAAAAGCTGATAATTTAGTGGCCGAAATAAAAGAGGGTAATTTTCAATTAATTATAAGCGAAAATGGTAAACCTCAAGATACCATTACAATCAAATTGGTAGATTCGAAATTTGCCCCAATGGATTGTAAATTGACTGCATTTAAAGCAAGTGGAACTACTTTGTATTTGTTGACGTGGACAGAAAAAACGCAAATTAAAACCGATTTAAAGACGGAAGATATTGTTACAATTTATTCTAATATTTATGATAAAACAGCTAAAAAATTAGTTTTTGAAAACAAACAGCTAACAAACAATATCACTGAGAAAGTATTTTTGGATAAAATCAAACAAGCGAGTGAAACCCAACAAAAAGTTCGCAGAGAAGGTTTTGAGTTTAAATTAAATCCTGATGGGTCCGTTGTTCAAAAAAATAAAGCAAAAGAATATAAATTAGTATACAATGCTACTAAGATGATGTACCAATAGTTATCCTAATTCAGACGTATTAGAATGCCTTTAACACATTTATATCAAAATATAAATTGTTTGAAGGCATTTTTGTTTATAAATAGTAGTTTTATTAACCATGACCAATCAAGATTTGATGTTATTTTGTGGTACTAAATTAATAAAATGAGTACTAGAAGAAATATCTCTATTTTGATAGGAATAATAGGCGTTCTATTAGTGCTACTTGCCGGTAGTATCGGATATATTCTTGGTAATTCTTCAATTATTTCTGGAAAATCACCTTCTAATGCATCAGCCCTTACAGATGATAAGAAGGTAATGAAAGAAATTGAGGAGCTAAAAGCAATGTACGACACAAAAATTGCTGAAAAAACAAATAATTACAAAGCTTTAGAGACTGAAAAAGAAAAGGTTCAAAATTTAGTTTTAGAGTTAGAAAAAACAAAAAATGATGCTAACTCTCTTTTAAAATACAAGACGCAATACCAATCATTAGAGTCTAAAATGAAAGTTTTGGTTGATGAAATAGTAGTGTTAAAAAATAAGAAAACGAGCATTGTCATAAAAAAAGAAAAACCTCAAGTAGCTAAATCAGAAAATAAAGTTAAAACGGAGAATGCAAACAAAGCAATAAGTGTTCTTCCTAAAAATGAAGTAGTAAGTGCCAAACCCGAGCCCGTTAAACCAAAATCGGATGATTTTTTTTCTAAAAAAGAACTTCAAAAATCACCTCAAGTAGCTAATGAACCAGTCAAAAAGAGTGTCGAAGTAAAAAAAGCACCCCCTGCAATTCGATTTGAAAAATTCACTAAAGTGACCATGTCCAATGTCAAGGCGGCAGCTTACATGATTAAGTCGGCCACTAATCAAATTGAAACTACTTCATCAAATAGAGCAGATTATATTAAAATTACCTTTTCATTAGATGAGAATGCGTCAGCTAAACAAGGGGAAAAAACATACTATATCCAAATAATTAACAGTAAAAATAACGTAATAGGAAAGCGTATCACGGAGTTTTTTGATAGTGAATCATTGACCTATAGCTTAACTAAAACTATTAATTATGCCAATCAATCTATAAATTGTTCGATTGATTTTCCCTATAATAAATTTGAAAAGGGAATTTATTTTGTCAATATTTTTGATAGAAATGATTTAGTGGGTAAATCAAGTTTTACTTTAAAATAGTTCTCTTACTATTTTATAATTTTTCCATCAATTACAACAGTATCAATCAAGTTGGTTCCAAAGGCATAGGGCAATTGATAAAATGACGTAACTTCTTTACTAATTATAATATTGGCTTTTTTACCTACAGTAATACTTCCGTGGGTTTTAGACAGTCCCATAGCATAAGCTCCATTAATTGTAGCAGCATTAATAGCCTCTTCAGGAGTCATTTTCATTTTAATACAGGCAGTGGCAACAACAAAGTTCATATTTCCAGTCGGCGTTGTGCCAGGATTAAAATCGGAAGCTAAGGCTAAGGGTAATCCTGCGTCTAACATTTTTCTTGCTGGAGTGTAAGGGATACTTATAAAGTAAGAGCAAGAAGGCAAAGCGACAGGCATAGTTTCAGAGTTCTTTAAAACATCAATATCTTCATCAGTCACGACTTCCAAATGATCAACAGAAAGTGCCTTGTGCTTTACACAAGCTGCAATTCCATCAAATGCATTGAATTGGTTGACATGTATTTTAGCTACCAAACCATACTTTTTT
>CAIRMK010000140.1 GCA_903879645.1 uncultured Bacteroidota bacterium | reverse complement strand
GGCGTGGTCAAATTCAATATACAGTAAATTTGCTTTTCCAGTATTGATTTTCTCAATAGCTTCTATACCACCTAGATTTTTTAGCCATTGTAAGGTTAATAATGAAGCATAAATAGGGAAAACAGGAGGTGTGTTGTACATACTTTCTGCTTTAACATGTTTTTCATAATCTAACATACTCGGAATAGTTCTTCCTGATTTTCCAAGAATTTCTTCTTTTACAATTACTAAAGTAGTTCCTGCTGGTCCCATATTTTTTTGAGCTCCGGCATAAATTAAATCAAATTTTGAAAAATCTAATGTTCTTGAAAAAATATCAGAACTCATATCACAAACCACAGGAACATTTGTTTCTGGAAATGATTTCATTTGAGTTCCGAAGATTGTATTATTACTAGTGCAGTGAAAATAACTGGCATCAGTTGGAATAGAATAACCATTTGGAATATGATTGTAATTTTGTTCTTTTGAAGAATCAACAATTATAGTTTCACCAAAATGCTTGGCTTCTTTAATGGCATTATTGGCCCAAGTTCCAGTATCTAGATAAGCAGCTTTTCCGTCCTTTTTCATTAAATTGTATGGAACCATAAGAAATTCTAGACTAGCTCCACCAGCTAAAAATAAAGCTTGGTATCCTTTCCCTTCCAAGCCTAAAAGTTCTAAAACCAAAGCACGAGCTTCTTCCATTACGGCAACGAAATCTTTGCTTCTATGGGATATTTCAAGAATGGATAAATCGGAATTGTTAAAATTCAAAATAGCTTGTGCTGATTTTTCGAATACTTCTTGAGGTAGAATGCATGGTCCTGCGCTGTAATTGTGTTTTTTCATGATTTTATTGCCTAAAAATTAAGGTGCAAATTTCGTGAATAGGTATTTAATAAGTGATTAGGATTTGGTAGTAAATAAGTTAGGTTATTAACGAAATCGTTATAGTTTATAATAAATTATGAGAATTATTAATGGTTTTTAAATTAATAGGAAAGCCCTAATTGCAAGTTTATGAATTAATTGATAATTACTTTTTTAATCAACGTTTGGTTGTTTGAACTTAATTTTAAGAAGTAAAATCCTTGTGGTATATTTTCTAAAGTATAGGAATTATTGTTAAAAATAGGTTTCTTGCTATCCATTATTAATTGTCCATTGATAGTAATTAATGAAATAGAATCAATAGAGATTGGACTATCAATATTGATTTTATGTTCGCTAGATGGATTTGGATAAATTGCAACATTGGCTAATTCTAATGTATTGATAGAAAGATTAGCGCACGCAGTAGTCCAAATTTGACAAGCATATTCAGGATGATCAATGAATGGATTTCTATTTCCTTGAACGGCATAAATAGCATTGTTTCGATCTATTTCTTTTTGACTGACAGGATCTTGATTGTTCCAAATCAATAACATATTCAAAAACCAAGGTTCAAAAACGTTATCATTACTACCATCTAAAACAGTATCCCCATTTGGATCTAGTGTTTGCCAAGTGCCAATTAAGTTTTCATAACAAGTTGCCATATAAAAATAATTTCGGGCTATATCTCCCTTAAATTCATCTGCTGGTTCAAAAACTTGAAGAGAATAAGGATAGTTTGGGACGATGCATGCTCCAATTTTCCAACCGTTTCCAATTGGATTAGTAATGTTTGGATTTACAACTCCATAGGCTAAACTTCCTCTCATTCCATTATCTTTTTTATCTGCAGGCATCACATGAAAAGCATCAGAGTACATTGCAGTTCCATTTACACCTCCAAACCAACTTTTAGGAAAAGTATGTTCTTTATTGTATCGTTGACATTCAACTGTTCCTAATGTTCCATCATCTTGATTTCCGCCATTAGCTACAGGACCAAAAATAAAATTACAATTTGAATAGATATCCCAAACATTACCATTAGGTCTAACATCAGAGGTTTGATATAAATTCCATAATCCAGCGCCATAAACTACTACTGTATGAGGACTTATTTTATTATATAATTGCGTTTTTAAAGTAAATCCAGTTGCAGTAGCTGTATCATAGTAACCTGCAGGAATTTGTGAAAATCCTAATGTTAAATATAAAAAGGAGAGTAGGGTGACTATTTTTTTCATTTCTTTTTATTGTTTACGCTCTAATAATGCCATGTAAAATCCGTCAAATCCCGATTCAGAGGCAAGTACTTTAGAATCTTTGATGAAAGTAAAACTTTTTCCAATTTCTGTAGTTAAGAATTTTTTTATTTGTTCTTGATTTTCTGATGGTAAAACGGAACAAGTAGCATAGACTAATTTCCCCCCAGGTTTAACTATTTTAGAATAGTTTTCTAAGACTTCTGCTTGAACTTTTCTTATGTTGTCAATGAATTCAAGTTGTAATTTCCATTTAGCATCAGGGTTTCTTTTTAAAACCCCCAATCCACTACAAGGTGCATCAATTAAAACTCTATCTGCTTTTTCATGAAGTTTTTTGATTACTTTAGTAGTGTCAATTATTCGGTATTCTATATTGAAAGCCCCATTTCTTTTGGCTCTAAGTTTTAATTGTTTTAATTTACTTTCATACAAATCCATTGCAATTAACTGCCCTTTGTTTTGCATTAAAGATGCCATGTGCAACGTTTTTCCACCAGCACCAGCACAAGTATCTACCACTCTCATTCCGGGTTGTACATCCAAAAACGCAGCAACTAATTGCGAAGAGGCATCTTGCACTTCAAACAATCCTTGTTTAAAAGCATCGGTCATGAAAACATTTGCCCGTTC
>CAIRMK010000139.1 GCA_903879645.1 uncultured Bacteroidota bacterium | reverse complement strand
CAATTGTTGTTGCACCATAGACCTTAGTAGCTAATTTAACTTGAGCTTCCTCACACAAAGCAAAAGGACCACGGATAACCGAACCTTCCATAATTTCAGAGTTTCTTCCAATATAAATAGGTCCCGTTGAAGCATTCAAAGTCACAAATTCGAGTTTTGCTCCTTCTTCAATAAAAATATTTTCAGGAGAAATTACATTAACACTTTTTGGAATAGACTGTGAAATTCTTCCTTCAGTTATTAATTCAAAATCTTCTCTTAATGCAGCATCATTTTTGGCAAAAATATCCAAAGTATGTTCCACAGTCAATACCTCTTGACTGCATTCAATGATTTCATAGGTGTCAAAATCAACTTCATCTTGTGAATCATTGGTATAAAAAGCAATAACTTCCTCTCCTTTAAAAATGGCTTGATTCATTTCTAAATTTTTTACCATTTCCGTTAAAATATCATTGGGTAAAAAAGAAGCATTTATCATTACGTTTTCTGCCATTTCTACCATAGGGTATTTTTCTGAAAGATACTCTTCAGTCAACGTGGTGGTAGTATACCCTAAATATTTCTCCCATTTTTCACGAATGGTTAAGATACCAATTCGAATATCAGCTACCGGCCTTGTGAAGGTAAAAGGTAAAAGAGCGTTACGAACGGTTCCGTCGAATAAAATATAATTCATAAAATTATTATTTGTTGTTATTGTTAGAGACAAGGCATTGCCTTGTATGCACTTATAAAAATCAGCACAATTAAAAGCCCAAAGTTACAAAGTTTATTTCATAAAAAAACCTTCCAATATATTGGAAGGTCTTAATAAAATTTGAACACTGCAATTATTATTTACCGTGTTTAGCGTATTTAGTTTTAAATTTATCAATACGTCCTGCTGTATCGATAAGTTTAGATTTACCTGTGTAAAAAGGATGAGAAGTTCTAGAAATCTCCATTTTATAAACTGGGTATTCAACACCTTCGTGCATAATAGTTTCTCTAGTTTCTACTGTTGATTTAGTAATAAAAACATCCTCGTTTGACATGTCTTTAAAAGCAACTAATCTGTAATTTTCTGGGTGAATTCCTTGTTTCATTGTGTAAATCTTTATTTGTTATGAAGTAGTTAGTTGTGAAGCTTTCATTATAAAAGGTATCAACGCGCTACAACTTTTAATTATTATTTTTTATTTGAGGTGGCAAAAATACAACTATTTTTTAATTATCAAATGTTTATATCACTTTTTTTAATTGAATTATATATTCTGCAATAATAATGGAATTACTATATTTGTGAATTAATTTTTAATACTAGAAAGATGGAAAATAATATTTCTCCTGCTAAATCAGCCTTGCTTTATGGAATGCTGTTTGGCGTAATAATGATATTGGAATTTGTTATCGGATATGTAATGAATGTTGATCCTCAAACTAACCGTGGGTATGGAATTACAATCAACGTTTTAAACTTCTTTATTTTACCTGGATTATTTATTTTCATTGGATGCAATAATTTTAAAACAAAATTAAATTCTGGATTCATTTCTTTTGGGCAATGTCTTAAAATTGGAGTTACAATTTGTATCATTGCAGCTATAATTTCTTCTATTTTTTCAAGTGTCTTCAACATGATTTTTCCTGAGTATTTTCAACATATGTTTGAGAAAATGAGAGTGATTATGGCTGAGAAAAGTCCTCAATTAACTTCTGATCAAGTTGACATGGCAATTTCATTTTCAAAAAAATTCTTAAACCCAGCTATAGCTATTCCATCTTCTGCGGTAATATATGCTTTTATTGGACTAATTTATTCATTAATAATTGGAGCAATTGTAAAAAAAGACCCTAATCAAAGTTTCTAATTTTAATGAATTTATCCATACTAATCCCATTATTAAACGAACAAGAATCGTTACCTGAATTGCATTCTTGGATTCAGAAAGTCATGAATGCTAACAATTATTCTTACGAAGTTATCTTTGTTGATGATGGAAGTACAGATAATTCATGGCAAACCATCGAAGAACTTTCTAAAAAAGACGCTAATGTTAAAGGCATCAAATTTTTAAGAAATTTTGGAAAATCACAAGCCTTGCATGCTGGTTTTGCCAAAGCAGAAGGAGATGTAGTTATCACTATGGACGCGGATTTACAAGACAGTCCAGATGAAATACCAGAGCTTTACAATATGGTTATTAATGGAGGGTTTGATCTAGTTTCGGGTTGGAAAAAGAAACGATACGATCATGTAGTAACTAAGAATCTTCCTTCCAAATTATTCAATTGGGCCGCTCGAAAAACTTCTGGTGTGAACCTTAATGATTTTAATTGTGGATTGAAAGCCTACAAAAATATGGTCATCAAAAACATTGAAGTGTCTGGAGAAATGCACCGATATATTCCTGTATTAGCGAAAAACGCAGGTTTTGTAAAAATTGGTGAAAAAGTAGTCCAACACCAAGCAAGAAAATATGGAGAGTCAAAATTTGGAATAAACCGTTTTATCAATGGTTTTCTGGATTTGATTACTATATGGTTCTTGTCGCGTTATGGAAAAAGACCCATGCATCTTTTTGGTTTGTTAGGGGTAATCATGTTTATCATAGGATTTTTATCTACCTTTTTTATCATCGGAATTAAATTATTCAAATTATTCGCACTGCACAAACAGACAATTTTAGTAGCTCAAAATCCATTGTTTTATATCGCTTTAACGGCAATGATTATTGGTTCGCAATTATTTCTTGCAGGATTTTTGGGCGAAATCATTCTTCGTACTAAAAACAATGAAGAACGTTATAAAATTGCAACTGAAGTTAATTTATAAATGGCATTCTGCCAAATTTAGAGATTCAAAATACTATTACAATGCAAATCAAACAAAATATATTAGACAAAGTAAACGAATGGTTAACGCCAACATTTGACAATGACACTCATGAAGCTATTAAAAAAATGATGACTTCATCCATTACAGAATTAGAAGAAAGTTTCTACAAAAACTTAGAATTCGGAACAGGTGGTATGCGCGGTGTTATGGGAGTTGGAACCAATCGAATCAACAAATACACACTTGGTAAAAACACGCAAGGAATTGCTGATTATTTGAAAAAAACATTCCCCAATGAATCTTTAAAAGTGGTCATCGCATACGACTGCCGTCATAATAGCGATACTTTAGCAAAAATAGTTGCCGATGTTTTTTCTGCTAATGGCATTCATGTGTATCTATTTTCGGATATGCGTCCAACCCCAGAATTATCATTTGCTTTAAAATTTTTAAAATGCCATGCTGGAATTGTTTTAACTGCATCACATAACCCACCCGAATATAATGGATATAAAGTATATTGGCAAGATGGTGGCCAATTAGTACCCCCACAAGATTCAGAAATTATTCAAGTTATAGAGGCTTTAAATTATAGCGAAATCAAATTTAAAGCGAACGAAAACTTAATTGAATATATCGATTTTGAAGTTGATGCTGCATTTGCGAAATCAACAGTTGAAAACTGCAGTTTTAATACCCCATTGACTGCTAAAGAAAATTTAAAAATCGTTTACACCTCTTTACACGGGACTTCAATCAAAGCAATTCCAGGAGTTTTAGCAAAAGCGGGATATACTGATGTTAACATTGTTCCCGAACAAGAAGTACCCAATGGTGATTTCCCTACGGTTAAATCGCCAAATCCAGAAGAGCCAGAAGCATTGACAATGGCGCTGGCGTTGGCTGATAAAATTGGTGGCGATATTGTTATTGGAACCGACCCCGATTCTGATCGTTTGGGAGTGGCTGTTCGTGATACCAATGGTAAAATGATTTTGTTAAATGGTAATCAGACTATGATTATCATGACTGCTTTCTTATTAGAACAATGGAAACGCAAGGGAAAAATTGATGGAAAACAATTTATTGGCTCTACCATTGTTTCTACACCGATGATGTTGGAATTAGCATCCGCCTACAAAGTGGAATGTAAAGTGGGATTGACTGGATTCAAATGGATTGCTAAATTTATCAAAGATTTTCCTGAACTACAATTCATCGGCGGCGGAGAAGAAAGCTTCGGATTTATGGTGGGTGATGCTGTCCGTGATAAAGATGCTGTTGGTGCTTGTTTATTAGTTTGCGAAATTGCAGCACTAGCTAAAGCGGCTGGGAGCTCCCTATACAAAGAACTATTAAACTTATATATTGACTTTGGTTTCTATAAAGAACACTTAATTTCTTTAACCAAAAAAGGAATGGATGGATTGAAAGAAATCAATCAAATGATGATTAATTTGCGTGATAATCCTGTTGCAGAAATTAATGGTCAACGTGTAGTTTGCATTGAAGATTATGAAAATTCGACTTCAAAAAATATGTTTACCAACGAGCTAGAACCCATTACAATACCAAAATCGAATGTGTTGATTTACTATTTGGAAGACGGCTCAAAAATTTGTGCTCGCCCTAGTGGAACAGAGCCAAAAATTAAATTCTACTTTAGTGTAAACGCTCCTTTGGACAAAGTAGAAAATACCAAAGAAGTAGAAAACCAATTAGATACTAAAATTAAAAACATAATTACTGCAATGCAGTTAAACTAATGGACGAAAATTTAAAGAAAATATTTCCCTTTATAAAACCTTATAAATTTCATGTTGCTTGGAATGTAATTTATAATATTCTTTATGCTCTTTTTAGTACTTTATCCTTCATTGCTTTGATTCCAATGATGGATGTTTTATTTAAAAATGAGAATAAAGTAATTGCTAAACCAGTTTATAAATCCATTTGGGACATTGGAAAATACGGCAAAGACTATTTGTATTTTCAAATGAATACTTTATCAAAAACGGACGGCCCTCAATTCTCCTTAATATTGGTTGTTAGTTTAGTGATTGTTACTTTTTTATTTAAAAACTTATTTAATTATTTAGCATCCAATCATTTGATGCATTTGAAAAATGGTGTCTTGAAAGATTTGAGAACTAATATGTTCAATAAAATTATCGACTTACCTGTTTCGTATTATTCTGAGAAAAGAAAAGGAGATATCATGGCGAGAATGTTGGGTGACGTAAATGAGGTTCAAAATTCTTTCTTTTCGATATTAGAGTTAATCGTAAAAGAACCCATGACTATCCTTTTTACAATAATTGCTATGTTTGCGATTAGTGTGAAATTGACCATTTTTGTTTTTGTTTTTATTCCAATTTCGGGGTTTATCATTTCAAAAATTGGAAAATCATTAAAATCAAAATCGGAAAGAGCGCAATATGAAGGCGGTTATTTAATTTCAATAGTAGAAGAAAGTCTTTCTGGATTAAAGGTGGTTAAAAGTTATAATGCAGAAGGTAATTTCAAAACTAAATTTGACGGTTCTGTTAATCGATTGCTGAAACTGTCTAATAGTATTGGAAGAAAAAACAATTTAGCCTCTCCATTCAGTGAGTTTATGGGAATTATTGTTATTGCGGTCTTACTCTGGTTTGGAGGAAACATGGTATTGGTTGATAAATTACCGAGTGGAAAAGCAGTGCTTGAAGGAGCACAATTTCTCGCCTACATGGGATTAGCTTACAACATTCTAACACCTGCAAAATCTATCTCTAAAGCGACCTACGCCGTTAAAAGCGGTATGGCTGCAGCACAACGTGTCTTTGAAGTACTCGAGGTGGAAAACACAATTACCGATAAGCCCAATGCCATCGTTAAAGAATCTTTTGATACAAACATCACTTTAGAAAACATCAACTTTAGATATGAAGATGAGAATGTGTTAAAGAATTTCTCTATTGAAGTTCCAAAAGGGAAAACGGTAGCGTTAGTAGGACAATCAGGAAGCGGAAAAAGCACAATTGCTAATTTACTCACGCGTTTTTATGATGTCAATGAAGGAAACATCAAAATTGACGGAGTTGATATTAAAGACATGACTATGGAATCTTTACGTCATTTGATGGGATTGGTTACTCAAGACTCCATACTTTTTAATGATTCTATTAAAAATAATATTCTTATTGGAAAACAAAAT
>CAIRMK010000138.1 GCA_903879645.1 uncultured Bacteroidota bacterium | reverse complement strand
TTTTACAAATATGAATTACTCTAAAAGTTTTATTATTAAATTGTTATCAGTTACTTTGCATCATAATTGTTAAGAAAAAAAAATAAAATATTTATTTCTCAAGCTCTTTTTGCAGTGTGCTCTCACTTTTTTTAAGAAAAGAAAACCCAATTTAAAGTTAACAATTCGAAAAGAACTCTCCTTCTAAAGCCCATTATGGATTGTTTCTTGATAAAAAGTTAATTAGAATAGTATCAATTTTAAAAATTAAAAGAGTAATTTTAATTTTTTTAGAAGAGTAAAAATGCCTATGAACAAAATTTACTTACTATCATTACTTATAGTATTTTCAAGTTGCAATAGAAACAATTCACAAGTAACTACTGCAAATGCCTCTTTTATTAACTTTTCTTTAATTGATAATCCACAAATTAAAATTGATTCTACACTAATCGATTTTTCCAAAGATGAAAAATTAAAATTGTTTTATAAAAAATATCATTTTGAAACCGTTTGGAATTCTAAAACCCAACGAAACTTTATTATTAAGGAGATTGGAAGTGCAGAAGATGAAGGGCTGCAAACAAACGATTATAATTATTCTCTATTGAAGTCTTTCGAAGAAAATTATGAGCATTTGCTAGATTCTTCAATTGTAAGATATGATTTACTACTCACAAAAAGTACTCAAAAATTTATTAATCATATCAGTAAAGGAAAGTTAAACCCAAAAGAATTATATAAAGACTGGGATTTACAAGAGAAGAAAGTTGATGTAAATAAAATTCTTTTTGATTGTATTAACAATGATACTTTTAAAACATCTATAGAAGGATGTAAACCAAATCATATTATTTATAAAAAATTAAAATTTTGTCTTAAAATCCTCAAACAATTTCCAGAAGAAAAATCGTTTGCTCTTATAAATTTAAAAGAACGAATACTCCCAAACACACAAAGTAAATATATTCCAATAATAAAAAAACGATTAATGTACTGGGGTGACATGAAAGAAAAGGACACTATATTAAGCGCACTATACGATAAAAAAACACTAGAAGCTATTAAATGTTTTCAAGCCAGACATGGATTAAAACCTGATGGTTTAATAGGCAAAAGTACTATTGATGCCTTAAATTTCTCTAGAAATCAAAGAATAGAACAAGTAATTGCCAATATGGAGCGCTGGAAATGGTTTGCTCATGATTTTAGCAATCATTATCTTTTAATAAATATTCCTGATTATAGTATAGTTGCTGTAAAAAATAATGACACAACACAATCACAACGTGTTGTAGTAGGAAGAGATACTAGGAAGACACCTATTTTAGATTCAAAAATATCTAATATCAATTTAAATCCAAATTGGACTGTCCCTCCAACAATTCTTAAAGAGGATATATTTCCTGATGCCATTAAAAATAAAGGGGTTTTCAAGAAAAAAGGATTGGTAATTTTAGATTTAAAAAGTAATGAAGTGAATCCTAATACTTGGAAAATAGAAGATGCTAATAAATATAAATATGTTCAAAACCCAAGTAGAAATAACTCACTAGGGTCAATGAAAATAAATTTTCCTAATAAATTTTCTGTTTATTTACATGACACCAACCATAGGAATTTCTTTTCTTTAAACTATCGCTCTTTAAGTTCAGGATGTGTTCGATTAGAAAAGCCTCTAGAAATGGCCACTTATATTTTGAATGACACTACAAAATGGTCATTGCAAAAAATTAAAGACACAACAGACATAAAGCATTATTATAAACTACAAAATAAAAAACAATTTGAAATTGACAAAAAGAATGCGCAACTTCTTGCAAGAAATCCAAAATTACTAATTAAGAAAAAACCATTTCCAAAACCTGAATTAAAAACTATTGCCATAAAAGTCAATGAAACTATTATAATTCATCAACTTTATTGGACGGCATGGGAAACTAGAGGAACCTTAAACTTTAGAGAAGATATTTATTGTTTAGATGCTGATTTATATTCCAAGTTAAGATATTAATTTAGAACTTTGAATAGCATCTTTTGATGGATGATAGATAAACAAACATGACTTATTTTTTATTGTTTCAATAATTTTTTTACTTAACTCAACTGGAACTGCAGGACATCCTTGACTTCTTCCTAATCTTTTATTATTTTTTATAAAGCTTTCTGAAACATAATCAGCCCCATGAACTACTACTTCTCTTTTTCGGGCATTATCATTAATTCCTTTTTCTAAACCATCCAACTTTAATGATAATCCATGTTTTCCATTATATGTTTCTCCAGTTAGAAAAAAACCTAAGCTACTTTTGTTAGACTGATTTGAATTAGAAAAATCTTCTGCGTACTCTTCTCCTGAATTTTTACCATGAGCTACAAGTGAATTCAAAATAATTTTATTTTGATTCATATCAATTATCCACATTCTTTTGATGCTAGAACTCAAGCTAAAATCAATAATTGTGAGAAACTCTTTCTTTATGAATCCTTTGCTTTTCAATAAATAATATCCTTCTAAAGCTTTTGAAAAACTTTCTTCTTTTGGAAGTTGAAAATTATTAGAATCCAAAGAATTGTACACATTACTATTGTTTTTAACATAAGAAAAAGCGTATTTTTTTGGGTGTTTTTCTTTTGATAAATTTGTAGCAAATGACATTAAAGCAAATAAGGCTAAGTAAAAAAAGTTTATTTTTTTCATTTAATAGATTTATGTTAGTAGGTAAACTCGGGATTACAAATATACCTCATACTTTTTAAAAACAATTTATTTATTGCTATAAATAGCTCATAAAACGCTTATTTCGAGTATATATTGTATTTTAACTTTTTTTTACAGGTATTTTTCCTGACTTTTACTGAACCATTATCGGTATGTATTTTTTGATAGTGAGAATACTATTACAATAAATATTGAGTTATAATTATAAAGAATTATATTTGCCTAACAAACAATTTACAGATGACAAAAATAAGTTCACTTTTTTCTGTTTCTTTTTTACTTGCTTCTTTTTTGGGTTTTTCACAAGCTCCAAAAAAGAAATTAAACACAAAATTCACTAACGAGAAAATCGTTATTGATGGTAAATTAAATGAAGAAGTTTGGAAAACTGCAGAAATTGCTAAAGATTTTCAGATGATTGCTCCAGATAATGGAAAACCTGAAGAAAAATCAAAAAGAACTGAAGTTAAAATTGTTTATGATAACGATGCTATTTATGTAGGCGCGGTTTTATATGATAATGAGCCAAGCAAAATTAGAAGAGAATTAACTACTCGTGACAATTCTGGTCAAGCAGACCATTTTATGGTGCAATTAAATGGTTACAATGATGGACAACAAGAATTTCGTTTTATAGTAAGTGCCGCTGGAGTGCAATTAGACGATTTATATACTCCTTCTTATGGAGAAGATTTTTCTTGGAACGCTATTTGGGATAGTCATGTTGAAATAACTGATTATGGATGGGTAGTTGAAATGAAAATTCCTTATGCTGCAGTGCGATTTTCATCGGAAAAAAAACAAACATGGGGTCTAAACTTCTACAGAGAAATAAACCGTGACAGACAACAATTTACTTGGAATTTATTAGACAATAAAGTTACTAATGAAAGTGCTCAAGCTGGAATTCTAGAAGGGATTGAAAACATTGAAACTCCTACCCGATTATTTCTTATTCCCTATTCATCTTATTATTTAAACACTAACGCGAATCAAAAACCTCAAGGAATATTTAAAGGTGGTTTGGATATTAAGTATGGAATAAATGACGCCTTTACATTAGACGCTATTTTAGTACCTGATTTCGGGCAAACAGTCTATGATAATGTGATACTAAATTTAAGCCCATTTGAGCAACAATTTGCTGAAAATCGTCCATTCTTTACAGAAGGGACTGACTTATTTAACAAAGGAGGAATTTTTTATTCAAGGCGTATTGGTAGTGCTCCACTAATAAGTAAAGATGATGTGACTTCAAATTTAGCTTCAAATGAGATAATCAGTAAATATCCATCGACAGTAAATTTATTAAACGCATTAAAAATTTCTGGGAGAACAAAAAGCGGATTGGGTATTGGCGTACTCAATGCCATAACCGAAAAAACCTATGCTGACATTGAAAATACAGCTACTGATGAAAAAAGAAAAGAATTTATTTCCCCTTTAACCAATTATAATGTTTTTGTATTGGATCAACGGTTTCGAAAAAACTCATCAGTTTCCTTAATCAATACTAATGTTATGAGAGAAGGCAGCTATAGAGATGCTAATGTTTCTGCATTAGCATGGGATTTGAATACCAAGAAAAACACCTACAATCTTAATGGTGACTTTAAATACAGTTTTATTGAGGAAGGTTTAGCAAATACCAGTAAAAAAACTGGATACACCTCCGATCTTTATATTGGGGACAATAGTGGTAAATATCGTTATGGAATTGGCGGACAATTTGTTTCCAAAGATTATGATCCCAACGATTTAGGAATTAATTATCAAACACATTATCAAACTTATTATGGAAATGCTAGCTATAGAATATTAAAACCTTCCAAAAGGTATAATTATTTTAATACAAACATTAACTATTATACTGAGTTTGACAATACCACTGGGAGAATTCAAAATCATAATGTGAACATTAATATAAATACAACAAATAAGAAAAATAATTATTTAGGATTTTATATTAATGGCAGACCAACGACAGTTTCTGATTTTTATGAACCACGAACTACCAATCAAGACCGTTATTTTACAAGACCTAAAAACTTACAATTTACCAGCTATTTATCATCCAATTATGCTAAAAAATTTGCGTTAGATTTCAAACTTTCCTATTGGTTTATTGATGAATCTGGAAGACGTAATTATGAAATTTACTTGAGTCCTCGTTATCGTTTTTCAGATAAATTTTCTTTGGTTTATGGCTTTGATTTTGTGAGACAGAATAATGATAGAGGATATGTAGACAGTGATGCCAACAATATCTATTTTGGAAGAAGAAACGTAATCACTTATAGCAATACCTTAACGGGGAAATATTCTATCAATAATGTAATGAACTTTAATTTATCTGTTAGACATTACTGGTCATTTGACATCAACAAAGAATATTATACTTTGCAAAATGATGGAAGTTTATTGTCTGACCCAACCTATACCAACAATAACGACCAAAATTTTAGCACTTGGAATTTAGATTTAACCTATTCTTGGTGGTTTGCTCCTGGTAGTCAGCTAACTGTTTTGTATAGAAATAATGCTTTAAATAGCGATTATGGAACCGATTTTAGTCATCGATTAAATGATAATGTAAACAACCTATTGAACTATCAAGGACTAAATCATGTTTTCTCCATTAGTGTTCGTTATTTTATTGATTATAATTATGCTAAACATTGGTTTTCTAAAAATCAATAGCCTTTGAATGTCCTTTTAAAGCTAAAACGTTTTCGTTTATTTTAGTTAAATTTTAGCATCTTCTTTTCATTTGAGCTTTTGCAAATGCTTATCTTTGTGTAAAACAATCCACAATGAATAAGAAAGTAATTTTAATGATATTAGATGGTTGGGGTAAATCACCTGATCCAAAAGTCTCTGCTATTGATAATGCCAACATCCCTTTTATAAATAGTTTATATACAAAATATCCAAGCGCACAATTGCGTACTGACGGATTAAACGTAGGTCTCCCAGAAGGACAGATGGGAAATTCTGAAGTAGGTCACATGAATCTTGGTGCTGGTAGAATTGTCTACCAAGATTTAGTGAAAATCAATTTAGCGGTTCAAAACAAAAC
>CAIRMK010000137.1 GCA_903879645.1 uncultured Bacteroidota bacterium | reverse complement strand
TGATGGCAAACCTCTTGGAATGTTTCCTGCCGGAGAAGTTTCTACCTATAAAGACGGAAAGTTAGTGGTAGATAAACAATGGGAAGAAGGCGCTATCAAGGTAATTCGAAAAGCACAAGTTCCTGTTGTTCCAATTTATTTTCATGCGCAAAACAGCAATTTATTTTATATTTTATCTAAAATAAATGATACCCTAAGAACGGCTAAACTGCCATCGGAATTACTCACACAAAAAGACCGTGTAATCAAAGTGAGAATTGGAAAACCTATTCCTGTTGCCGAACAAAACGAACATACAACGATTGAAGATTATTCGGAGTTTTTAAGAAAGAAAACCTATATGTTGGCGAATTCTTTCAATGAAGAAAGTAAACAATTTATATCGGTGCCCAACTTAAAAACGCCTAAAAGCCCAAAACAAATTGCAACCCCTGCCAATCAAGAGAAGATGATGGCAGAAGTAAATAAGTTAAGAGACTCTGATTGTCGATTGCTGCAAAGCAAAAACTATGAAGTGTTTTTTACAGAGGCAGACAAAATTCCTAATATTCTACACGAAATTGGTCGTTTGAGAGAGGTAACCTTTAGAGAAGTAGGGGAAGGTACAAACGAATCAATTGATTTAGACAAATACGACCAATATTACCATCACATGTTTCTGTGGGATGACGAAACCAATCAAATTGCAGGGGCCTATAGAATGGGATTGGGTTCTGAGATTTTCCCAAAATATGGCATGGAAGGGTTTTATCTGAATGACTTGTTCCGATTTGAAAGTGAATTACACGACATGATGAAGCAGTCCATAGAAATGGGACGCGCCTTTATCATTAAAGATTACCAACAAAAACCAATGCCGCTATTCTTACTCTGGCGCGGTATTATTCATACTACCTTACATTATCCCGAACATAAATTTTTGCTTGGTGGCGTAAGTATCAGCAATCAATTTACTGATTTCTCGAAATCGTTGATGATTGAGTTCATGAAGTCCAACTATTATGATCCTTATATTGCCCAATATGTGCATCCGAAAAAGGAATTTAAAGTGAAACTAAAAGATGCCGACAAAGATTTTATCTTTGATGAAGCAGAAGCCGATTTGAATAAGTTTGATAAAATTATTGACGAGCTAGAGCCAGGTAATCTTCGTCTTCCAGTACTGATAAAAAAATACATCAAACAAAATGCACGATTGGTGGCTTTTAATGTGGACCCTTTGTTCAACAATGCTATTGATGGATTAATGTATATTAGAATTGCAGATATCCCAGAAAGCACTATGAAGCCTGTAATGGAAGAATTTCAAGCAGAATTGGAACGCAAACTAGGGGAAAAGTAAAACTAGTATTCGATTATAAAAAAAAGCCGTCTCAATTTAGAAACGGCTTTTTTGTATTTATTTTTTCAAAGAATTTTTAATCTGTTCTTTATACTGCTCCCATTCTTTTTGGGTTAAAGTTTGTTTCTTTTCATACTTCTTCCCTTTTAAGTAATCCAAAATGTATTTAGCTCGTTCTTCACAATCCGGATGGGTAGAAATCCAACTTAACGCTTTAGGCGTTTTTTGTTCTTGAGCCATAACATACATAAAATCCGCCATAGGCTCCGGATTGATGTTCGCTTTTAATAAGTATTTTACACTTTGCATATCGGCTTCTTTCTCTAGCGTTCTATCATACGCCGTGGACGATAAGGTTTTGAATATTTCTTTAAGAATAGCACCTCCTTTATCACCAGCTGTAGCTGAAAGTAATACTGACAAGCCGACTTCTTTTGAAAGTTTTTTCATCACATGATTGTTTTCAATATGGGCAATTTCATGCCCCAAAACCCCTTGCAAGGCTTCTTGTTTTTGACAATCGATAATCAACCCAGTATAGACTACCAAATGATTGTTAGGCAAGGCAAATGCGTTAATTTCGTCTTTTTGTACAATATGAATTTTTAAGGAATCACGCACAATATGATTGGCTTTGCAAATAGGCAAAATTAATTTGTCTAAGGTTTTGACAATAGAATCATTGGTTATCACTGTTTCTGAATCGTGGATTTGATCCCAAATCATATCCCCAATTTTGTGTTCGGCAGAAGCCGTATGTTTTTTTATTTCAAAAAACTTGACAAAATCGAGACGGGATAATCCAAACCAAAGAGTGAAAAAGGCCACTAGTATAACCAGTCCTTGAAAGATTGTTTTATTGATCATTTGGTCGGCAGATTAGGTTAGTTAAATTACCAAAGAACCATTGTTCCACATGTTTTCCTTTACGAGTTTGCACCGCGCTATAAATGGTGGTAATAAATTCTAAAAGATTAAAGCAAAAAGCAGTAATCATATAGGCAAAATACCGATTACTAACGTGTTCATCACCAAAAAGAATAGAAATAGTCCACCAAAAGCCACAACTGTTCATACAGAGCAAGGCCGCTTGAGAGACCAAAGCCTGGGTGCAATGCCATCTAACAAAATAGGTTCCTTTTCGATTGGCAATAAAGAAAAAGAAGGTGGCAATTAAATTGATAATGGGTAACGGTAATCCTGCCACAAGCGCCACAAGTGACATCAAATAACTATTTGACGCTCTTTCAGCCTCATGTTCTGAGGGTTTGTAAGCAAAAGCTAATTCTTGTATCATAATCCTTTTTTAAAATTCCAAATCCAATTGAGAATGACTAAGACAATCAAGAGAATAGCAATCCATCGGATGCTAATGATTTGTTCTACGCGATTGTACTTTCTAAAAAATGTTTCTTTCTTAGTAACTAAATCATACAGTATCCACAAAGGAAGTACACTCATTAGTGTAGCAACAAGTAGTCCAAAAGGATTCATTAG
>CAIRMK010000136.1 GCA_903879645.1 uncultured Bacteroidota bacterium | reverse complement strand
TTTCAATGGTTGAAACAATTTGAGTTTACAGCTTGGAATGATATATATGATTTAGCATACGCACAATCTGGGAAGCAAGTCTTATCTGAGAATTATATTTTATTAAAAGATAGAGATTCTTTACTTCTTTATGCTAAAGGAAATAGTGCTAACGAAGAAGTTTATTTCATAAACAAAGAGTCGAAAGGCGTTAAAATTCCCTTAAATATGTCTATTTGTAATGTAAGTGACATTTCAAATGCAAATTCAAATTGTATATTTGTCGATGAAGACAAATTACACTTTCCATTAATGATTAGAAAATGGGAGGAAGGTGATTATTTTTATCCACTTGGGATGCAAGGGAAAAAGAAATTGAGTAAGTATTTTAAAGATGAAAAATTATCTTTAATAGACAAAGCAAATCAATGGCTTTTGTGTTCTGATAGCCAAATTGTTTGGGTAATAGGAATGCGTCAAGACGAGCGATTTAAAGTAGCAACAAACACAACTAACATATTACAAATTACACTTCAATGAAAAAACTAATTTTATTACTATTTGCCTTTTTTGCATTAACAAATGTCTCTGCACAGATGAAAAAACCTGTGAAATGGACAGCCAAAACAGAAAAGATATCCGATACCGAATTCAATTTAGTGATGAATGCCACGATTGAATCCGGTTGGCACATGTATTCGCAATTCACTCCAGATGGTGGACCACTTCCAATTGTTCTAACGTTTAAAAATCAAAAAGGAAACTTTGAATTGGTTGGAAAAGCAAAGGAAAGTCCTTATAAAAAAGAGTTCAATAAAGATTTTGAAGTTGATGAGTATTATTTTGAAAACAAAGCTACTTTAACTCAAAAGGTTAAAATAACCAATCCTAAAAATAATAAAATTGTTGTAAATGTTGATTTTCAAGCATGTCAGAATCAATGTGTCAATGATAAAGTTGATTTGGCTTTTGATATCCCTGTTGTTGAGAAAACTGAAACAGTAGCCTCTCCAGTAGTAGATACTGCAAAAACAGAAACTCCTATTGTGGATACCACTAAAGCTGAAGTTAAACAACTTGTAAAAGAAACTCCACTAGCACAACCTAAAAAAGAAGAGAAAAAAGGACTTTGGACCATTTTCTTTTTAGCATTTCTTGGAGGATTTGCAGCTTTATTAACACCGTGTGTTTTTCCTATGATTCCAATGACCGTAAGTTTTTTTACAAAACAAAGTAAAACACCTGCTCAAGGTAAACGAAATGCACTTCTTTATGGGATTTCAATTATTGGAATTTATGTTGTTTTAGGATTAGCAGTAACGGCAATCTTTGGTGCAGATGCATTAAATAAGCTTTCAACTAATGTATGGTTTAATGTGATTTTCTTTGTTTTATTGGTATTCTTTGCAACATCTTTCTTAGGAGCATTTGAAATAATGTTACCTAATTCTTGGGCAAACAAAGTAGATAGACAAGCCGACAGAGGAGGAGTTGTTGGAATATTATTCATGGCATTGGCATTAGCAATTGTGTCGTTTTCATGTACAGGTCCAATTGTTGGAACTCTTTTAGTTCAAGCAGCCTCTAAAGGTGGAATAGCACCTATAATTGGAATGTTAGGGTTCTCATCAGCATTAGCTTTGCCTTTTATGTTGTTTGCAATGTTTCCAGGTTGGATGCATTCTTTACCAAAATCTGGTGGATGGTTGAATACTGTGAAAGTTTCTTTAGGGTTTTTAGAATTGGCTTTAGCTTTTAAATTTTTATCAAATGCTGATTTGGTATTGCAATTGCATTGGTTTGAAAGAGAAACCTTTTTAGCCATTTGGATTGCTATTTTTGGAACTTGGGGAATTTATTTATTAGGAAAAATTACATTACCACACGATTCACCATTGACTCATATTTCTGTTGGACGATTGATGTTAGCATTATTAGTTTTATCGTTTACTTTTTATATGATTCCAGGACTTTGGGGAGCACCATTGAAATTAATTAGTGCTTTTCCTCCATCGGAAGATTATAGTGAAAGTCCTTTTGGTGTTGGTGGTTCATCAGGATTTGTATCTAATGAAAAATTACCTGATGGTGCTGAATTAAATAAGCACGGATTGGTAACTTTTACAGATTACGAAAAAGGATTAGCTTATGCGAAAGAAATTAAGAAACCTGTTTTATTAGATTTCACAGGCCATGCTTGTGTGAATTGCAGAAAAATGGAGAATAATGTTTGGACTGATGCTAATGTTTCTAAAATATTAAAAGAGGAAGTCGTAATCATTTCACTATTTGCAGACGATAAAAGAGATTTGCCAAAAGAACAACAGTTTGTTTCAAAATCTACTGGAGCAGAAATTGTAACTATTGGGGATAAATGGACTGATTTTATGATTACCAAATACAAAACAAATACGCAACCCTTATATGTTTTAGTTGATTTGGATGGTAATAATTTAAATAATGTTACTCCAACAACAAGTTATGACCCAGATGCAAAATTGTATGAAAATTGGTTGAGACAAGGAATTGCCAATTTCAAGAAATAAAATAAAATCCCATCAAGTTTTAAATTTGATGGGATTTTTTTAATCAGTATCTTCTAAAGTAAAAATTTCATCTATGGGTTTCTCAAAATAACGAGCTAGCTTTAATGCTAAAACTGTTGAAGGAACATATTTTCCTTTTTCCATTGCATTAATCGTTTGACGACTCACTTCAATTTGTTTGGCTAATTCTTCTTGTGAAATATTTTTAATAGCTCGCAAGACTTTAAGATTATTCGTCATCGATTGTAGATTTATTTAGTTTGTAAATCATATAGTGAAAACGTATTATAAAGAAAAGTAACATTGCAAAAACATTAGCTAATAATACATTAAAATATTGAAATCCATATATGAAAAGTGTTGCTAAAATCATTAATATAAAAGTAAAATAGGTTGCCCAAACTAAACTTTCATAACGGATTTTTGAAATAAATTCATCTTCGTTTTTTGTTTTAGAAAAGCCTACTAATAAAGCTCCTACAATAATTGAAATTAAAATGACTTCATCTAAAACTCCATTTTCTATAAATACGAAATAAGTTGGTTTTGATAGAAATTGATCGCTTAGTAATGCAAAAACATTCATCTTAAAATGATTGTCAAAATCGTATCCTGAAAAGAATAAAATGAGACCAGTAATTAAACTTGGTATAAACAAAACCCAACCAATTTTTTTGTACTTGTTCGGAAATAAAAAATGTGTTTTCATAAAAAAAGATTTAAAATTTATTTCAAATGTAAAGTTTATTTTACATATAGGCAAATAAAATTTACAAAAAGAATGCTTTATTTTACATTTTATTTATTTTTCATCATTTAGGATACTTTTTTGTTTTCAAAAACTTTTATATATTTGTATCATTATAAGCCATTTAATTAAATATATAAGCCATGTTAGTAAAAGTATTTGGAAGCGCCGTATTTGGCGTTGAAGCGACTACAATCACAGTAGAAGTAAATATTGATAAAGGTGTTGGGTATCATCTTGTAGGTTTGCCCGATAACGCCATAAAAGAAAGCAGTTATAGAATAGCTGCTGCACTCAAAAACAACGGGTATCAACTTCCTGTTAAAAAAATCACTATAAATTTAGCTCCTGCCGATTTACGAAAAGAAGGTTCTGCCTATGATTTGACATTGGCTATAGGCATTCTTGTAGCTTCAGGACAGATAAAAGCTGATGATTTAGACAAGTATATGATAATGGGAGAATTATCACTCGATGGAGGTTTGCAACCCATTAAAGGGGCTTTGTCTATTGCTATAAAAGCCAGAGAAGAAGGTTTTAAAGGTTTCTTTTTGCCAGTCCAGAATGTTAAAGAAGCTGCTATTGTTGATGGACTTGACGTTTACGGAATTGAAAATGTAACTCAAGTTATTGATTTCTTTGAAGGGAAAGGAACTTTAGAACCAACAGTTATCGATACCCGAGAAGAGTTTTACAAAACATTAGATTTTCCTGAGTTTGACTTTTCCGACGTCAAAGGACAAGAGTCCATAAAGCGTTGTATGGAGATTGCTGCTGCTGGTGGGCATAACATCATTTTAATTGGTCCTCCAGGTTCAGGGAAAACGATGTTGGCTAAACGATTGCCGAGTATTTTACCACCAATGACTCTTAAAGAAGCCTTAGAAACTACAAAGATTCATTCTGTGGCAGGAAAAATAAAAGATGCTGGATTGATGAGTCAACGTCCTTTTCGTTCGCCACACCATACCGCCTCGAGTGTTTCTCTAGTTGGTGGTGGTAGTTATCCGCAACCGGGTGAAATTTCTTTATCTCATAATGGTGTATTATTTTTAGACGAATTACCCGAATTTAAACGTGAAGTTCTAGAAGTCATGCGCCAACCCTTGGAAGATAGAGAAGTGACTATTTCTCGTGCTAAGTTCACTATAACTTATCCATCTTCTTTTATGTTGGTGGCAAGTATGAATCCGAGTCCGAGTGGTTATTTTAATGATCCTGATGCTCCGCAGAGTTCTTCTCCACATGAAATGCAACGGTATATGAGTAAAATTTCAGGACCTTTATTGGATAGAATTGATATTCATATTGAAGTGACTCCTGTTCCTTTTGAAAAATTAACCGAAACTCGAAAAGCAGAAAGCAGTGTTGAGATTCGAAAACGTGTTATCAACGCTAGAGAAATCCAATCTAAGAGATTTGAAGCGTTCAATAAC
>CAIRMK010000135.1 GCA_903879645.1 uncultured Bacteroidota bacterium | reverse complement strand
TGTATTAACTGATTATTGCAGTGGTAGTATTCCTTTGTACGAAAGACCAAAAGGAAGTCAGATAAAATCTTTAATCGACCAAAACAAACTCACACACCTTGAAATACATGATTTTTCAAGACTTGGGAGGTCTACTCTGGACTGCTTAACAGTATATAAAGAGTTAACCCAACTTGGAATTAAAATCGTGTGTCGTAACCCCAACATAGTTAATATTGGTGATGATGGTAAACCAGAAATATTCAGTGAACTCCTTTTGTCATTATTATCGGTTCTAAATTCTTATGAAAAATCATTGATACGTGAACGCCAAATGGAAGGTATCCGCATCAGAAAAGAGAAAGGGTTATATTCTGGGAGAAGAATAGGCACTACTATTAGTGATGAGAAATTCTTGAGTTCAACAAAGTCCAAAACTATCTTATCATACCTCGAAAAAGGTTATACATTTCAAGAAATATCTAAAATTGTACCTTGTAGTAGAACCACTGTTCAAAAGGTTTCTAATCTAAATAAAAAACAAATTAATCAGGCGATTAATTCTTAATATGTTCGCCTGATTAATTTTATATGATTACCTTTTTTTAATTATCTACATCCAGAAGACCTCCCTCAAATTCGATATCATGTGTTTTTTCAAATACTATTTTTATCTGTTTTTCAAAAGTTTTTGAAAATGACAATTCACTTGGAATATCAATGTTAAAAAAAGATAGTGCATAAACAAAAGCCGCATTAAATTCATAAACATTTAATTCAGTTACATTGCCTTTTTCAGCAATATGGATTAACCAATCATATAACTGTTCTTGTCTTTTATCAAGCAATTGGTCACTATTTATTTTGACTCCCTCAAGTTTACCTAATCCAATAATCCCAAAATCTGTTACTTCCCAATTTCCAAAAATCATATCAATAAATATTTAAAGTTACTATTTTACACAAAAGTGTCCCATATTTATACTGGTGTCCCATTTTAGATTTTGGGACACTTTATGCAAAAATACTGATTTTTGATATTGTATAAGCCCTTTTTAGTGTCCCATTTAGTGTCCTAACTTGATTCTATCTGTTCTATCTGTTGTCAGGTGCTCCCGTAAACCTTCTATTGATTATTCCCATTTACCCAATGAATACTGATATTATATTAATGTGTTCGTTTAGTTAGTTGGGTAATTGATAAAATATCAAAGAAAGCCCCTCCTTCCTGTTACCCCCTTCCTGATGGGACATGGGACATGGCTCTTTTGGGGTCTATGGTATGTCAGGTGAAATATATATTATATAGTAGGCTTAATAAAAATATTGTATATACAATATATACAATAGAGAGTTAGATTTTAAAAATGAAGAGTTACTGTCCCAAGTGTCCCACTGTCCCGTCCCAAAATAAGTGGGACACTATTATATAAAGTGGGACATTCCTACTTGATACTGATTATACCCATGGCATCTTGTTTATCTTCAATGTTACCATCTTAAAATATTTTATTTTTTTTATTTTTTATACATCTAATAAACAGCGTGTTAAAAAATATTTTTATTTTTTTTTCATTTTATCTATTGACTATTTACAGTATATATAGTATACTTATAAAAATAACGATTCATTAAAAATATTAAAAATGGAACAAAAAACAAAAACAATCATGTTCACCATGCGTATGGACGAACATACCAAGCAAAAACTAGTAGACCTTGCTAGTAACAAGGTCTTCAAGTACAATAATTCTGCTGTTATCAAATCTTTGATTGATGCGGAACATGTCAAACACCTTAACCAAAATGTCAACTAATGTTAGCACTACCAAGTCAGCACTAGATGTGTTGTTAGAACAGTATTTAGCGAATACCTATACTCCAAAAGGTATTCAAAATACTTCATCTGATTCTTATGACGAGTTACCGCAAATGAGTCAATTCAAGAGTCCTATCAAGAATACAACTCCGTATTCAAATATAAATATCAAGATTTTTTACGAAAGAATTACTACCGACCAGAAAGTAAAAAGAGTTTGTGAAAAACTAAGTTCTTTATCCAAAGATGGTCAAAGGCAAGTTAAAGCTACTGAGCTTGATTACATTACACCGTCAGGAATATTCAATAAGCGAAGCAATAACGAGCTTATAGCTCAT
>CAIRMK010000134.1 GCA_903879645.1 uncultured Bacteroidota bacterium | reverse complement strand
GTGTTGGTTTTGGTTAATGACCATTTTTGGGGTAATTATCTGGAACTTAAGTTTTTGGTTAAGGTTTGTTCTATTGTGAGAATTCTTCCAAAGTATGAGGAGCGTGGTCAGTTGCAATAACGTCAATTCTATCATCTAACAAAGCTTTCCAAAGAGCATCTCTATCAGTTGCTGTTTTTACAGCAGGATTCCATTTAATAAAATTTCCTTTAGTAGCGTAATCTTCATTAGAAAACCATAAATGATGTACACAAACTTCTGCTGTAATTTGCTTTTCTTCTAAAGGTGTTTTATTGGTAAACAAATCCATTTCTTTAGCAGAAGAAAGATGGAAAATATGTAATCTAGCTCCAGTTTTTTTTGCTAATTCGATTGCTTTTGAGGAAGATAAATAACATGCCTCTTCACTTCTAA
This sequence comes from uncultured Bacteroidota bacterium, assembly GCA_903879645.1. Lineage (GTDB taxonomy): Bacteria > Bacteroidota > Bacteroidia > Flavobacteriales > Flavobacteriaceae > Flavobacterium. The sequence continues at coordinate 4,417 of CAIRMK010000134.1, read as the reverse complement.
TCAAATGATGAACTGTAACAGGAATATCATCGCCATATTCGGCTTTGTATTTTTCCAAGTTTGTTTTTATGGTAGTTTCATCTTCACAATGAACCGCAATAAGCATTTTAGTATTGGCAAATATTTTCTCTAGTGTTTCTGGATTATCAACTAACATATTTCCTGTTGATGAGCCTAGAAATAATTTTATTCCAGCTACATTCTTTGGATTAGTTTTTAAAACTTCTTCCAGATTATCGTTTGTTCCACCCATCATAAACGAATAATTAGCATAGGATTTCTCGGAAGCTATACGATATTTTTCTTCTAATAAATCTTGGGTAATTGCATTAGGAACAGTATTGGGTTGCTCAATAAATGAAGTAATTCCCCCAGCAATAGCGGCACGACTTTCAGAAGCAATATCACCTTTGTGTGTTAATCCAGGCTCACGGAAATGGACTTGATCATCAATAGCTCCAGGAATCAAATAGCTTCCTTCAGCATCAATAACTTTACAATTGGAACTTTTATGACTTATGCTTTGAGCAATTTCTTTAATAAACTCACCTTCAATAAGAACATCGCCTTCAAAAATTCTTCCTTCATTGACAATCCTTGCATTTTTTATTAAAACGGTATTCATATTTTTTATAATCTATTAAATAATTTTTTTATTCTTAATGACAAAACCCCAAAGATGGCTTCTTTTATTATAGAACTACTCATTTTAGACTGCCCTTTCGTCCTATCAGTAAAAATTACTGGTACTTCTTGAATAGTAAATCTTTTTGAAAAAGATCTATATTTCATTTCTATTTGAAATGCATAGCCTATAAATTTTATTTTATCCAAATTTATAGTTTCAAGAACATTTCGTTTATAGCAAATAAATCCTGCTGTGGCATCCATTATCTTCATTCCCGTAATCATTCTTACATAAACCGATGCAAAATAAGATAAAAGTACTCTGCTTAGAGGCCAATTTACGACATTAACACCCGTTACATATCTTGAGCCAATGGCTAAATCTGCCCCTCCAAAATGACAAGCATCATGTAATTTTTCTAAATCATTTGGATTATGAGAAAAATCAGCATCCATTTCAAAAATAAAATCATACTCTCTAGCCAATGCCCATTTGAATCCGTGCACATAAGCAGTCCCAAGTCCAGCTTTTTTCGCCCTTACTTCTAAAAACAATTTATCTGGAAATTCTTTTTGAAGCTCTTCAACTTTAGTAGCAGTTTTATCTGGTGAATTATCATCAATAATGAGTACATGAAATGTTTTATGTAACGAAAAAACAGCTCTAATAATACTTTCTATATTTTCTATTTCGTTATAAGTAGGAATAATTACAATACCACAAGTCATATTTAGCTTAAATAGTTTGTGCAAAAATACTCATTTTATAACTTGATAATCTTAATAATATTATAATAGTAATCGACAAATAAAATTTAGTAATTTTGTTGCCAATGATGGAGATACAATTACACACTAGAAATTTGGAAACCAAAGACTGGGCGACTCTAGTTTTTGTATTTTCTTTGGTTCTGATTGTAATTGCAAAATCAGCTTTTGAATCAAGATTTAATGATTATATTCGTTTAATCGTTTCCGACAAATACACCAAAATTTATAGAGAAAGTGGTCACTTAATGAGTGGATTTAATATTCTATTGTACACCATTAATATTATTTCCTTCTCATTTTTCATTCAAATAATACTATCTCATTTTGGATATGGCACCAAATCAGATTGGATTTTATTTGTTAGAATTTTTACTCTTTTAAACATTTTCATTCTATCTAAATTTTTGACAGAAAAAATTATTGCGACTACTTTTGGTATAGAAGAAATCATTGAGCAATTTAATTTACAGAAAGTTACATTTAGAACCTACATTGGATTATTGCTTTTACCAATTTCTATTATTCTTTTTTATGGGAATTACACAACAAATTCTTTAATTATAGTTATAATTTCTATATTATTAATAATAAATCTGCTAACTTATCTCATTTCATTAAAAATTTATCAAAACTTAGTGTTTAGTAAGTTGTTTTATTTTATTTTGTATCTTTGCGCACTTGAAATAGCACCCTATTATTTCATATTTTATTTGATTACAAAAAATTAGAGCTTAAACATGTCAAATTTGAAAGTGAGAACAATTTTGGTGTCACAACCAGAACCAAAAGTAGAGAATTCACCTTATTTTGAACTTCAACAAAAACATAAGGTAAAAGTTGATTTTCGTTCTTTTATTCACGTAGAAGGAGTAAGCGCCAAAGATATTAGGGCTCAAAAAATTGACCTCAATAACTTTACTGCTATTATTTTAACTAGCAGAAACGCTGTCGACCACTTTTTTAGAGTAGCCGAGGAGATGCGATATAAAGTACCCGAAGATTTAAGATATTTTTGTCAATCAGAGGCTATAGCTTTTTATCTTCAAAAATATGTGGTATATAGAAAACGTAAAATTTATGTTGGTCAAAAAGATTTTGCTGACATGAGTTCTCTTTTCAAAAAATATAAGGATGAGAAATTCTTATTACCTGCTTCCGATCAATTAAATGCAGACGCCCCTATTACTTTAAACAATTTAAAGATTAATTGGACTCCTGCGGTTTTTTACAAAACTGTAATGAGTGATTTATCTGATTTAGCAGATGTATATTATGATGTTTTAGCTTTCTTCAGTCCAACTGGAATAAAATCATTATTCATGAATTTTCCAGATTTTAAACAAAATGAAACTAGAATTGCAGTTTTCGGAAGTACTACCCAAAAAGAAGCTTTGGAACATGGACTAAGAATTGATATTTTGGCTCCAACTCCAGAAACACCTTCAATGACAATGGCTTTAGAACGCTATGTAGCAGAAGCCAATAAAGGAAAATAAAACCTATTATACAATATAGAAATCCCAAACTCTTTATGAATTTGGGATTTTTTCTTATAAAAAAAGTCCGACATCACTGTCGAACTTTTCCGTTTGTTTAGGTATGGTTTTGTTTATTGTTTTATAATTGCGGACCTGCTTTTACTAAATTTTGTCCTTCTGTATTATCCGTATACTGAACAAAATTTTTGACAAACCTTGCTGCTAAATCTGCAGCTTTGGTATTCCAATCGTCAACATCAGCATAAGTGTCTCTTGGGTCTAAAATTGCAGGATTCACATCGTGTAATGCAGTAGGCACAACAAAATTAAATGTCGGGATCACTTTTGTTTCTGCTTTTTCAATTGACCCGTCAAGAATAGCATCAATTATAGCACGTGTATCTTTAATTGAAATACGTTTTCCAGTTCCGTTCCAACCTGTATTCACCATATAAGCAGTAGCATTATGCTCTTCCATTTTTTTAACTAATTCTTGACCATATTGTGTTGGATGCAATGACAAGAAAGCTTTTCCAAAACAAGCCGAAAATGTTGGCTCCGGTTGTGTAACGCCTCTTTCTGTTCCAGCTAATTTTGCTGTAAAACCTGAAAGAAAATAGTATTTGGTTTGCTCAGGAGTTAATTTAGAAACAGGAGGCATTACTCCAAAAGCATCTGCTGTTAAAAAGATAACTTTAGTGGCATGACCAGCTTTTGAAATGGGTTTGACAATATTATGAATATGATTTATAGGATAGGAAACACGAGTATTTTGTGTAACAGAACCGTCTTTGAAATCAATTTTTCCATTAGCATCAACCGTTACATTTTCTAATAAGGCATCTCTAGTTATTGCTCCATAAATATCTGGCTCATTTTCTTTACTTAAATCGATGGTTTTTGCATAACATCCTCCTTCAAAATTAAAAACTCCTTCGTCATCCCAACCGTGTTCGTCATCTCCGATTAATTCACGTTTTGGGTCTGTAGATAAAGTAGTTTTTCCAGTTCCTGATAATCCAAAGAAAATAGCGACATCACCATCTTTACCTTTATTGGCAGAGCAATGCATAGAAGCCATTCCTTGAAGTGGCAAGTAATAATTCATCATAGAGAATAATCCTTTTTTCATTTCACCACCATACCAAGTCCCTCCAATTAATTGGATTTTTTCAGTAAGATTGAAAGCAACATAAACTTCAGAATTTAATCCGTGAGCGGCATAGTCTTTAAAACTTGTTTTTGAACCATTCATCACCACAAAATCGGGTTCGCCAAAATTTTCCAATTCTTGTTCTGTTGGGCGGATGAACATATTTTTAACAAAATGGGCTTGCCATGCTACTTCCATAATGAAACGCACTTTCAAACGAGTATTCTCATTAGCGCCACAAAAAGCATCAACAACAAATAATCTTTTACCAGAAAGTTGATTAATCGTAGTTTCTTTTAAAGCATTCCAAGTCGATTGTGAAATAGGTTTATTATCATTAACTGCTTTTTCAGAATTCCACCAAATTGTGTTTTCAGTAACTGCATCT
>CAIRMK010000133.1 GCA_903879645.1 uncultured Bacteroidota bacterium | reverse complement strand
ATGGACGCGGGCGCGATGATGACTGCTATGGGGTCTTATGGGGGCGAAAGTGGGGGAATTAACAACACATTTACCATTAATGTTACAGCAAATAATTTAACAGCAGGAGCTCGTGAAATCGCTGCTGCTGTTCAAAATGAAATCAAAGCCGCTATGTATAAACAGCACATGCCGAGGTAAAAATGCTTATTAATAACAAAACCTCTTTTATCCTTTACAGGATAAAAGAGGTTTTTTGTTTAGCAAATATTTTATGTTTTTTATCCAATAAGTCCCGCAGCTCTACTAATCTCCAACATGCTATCAATAGGTTTTTTAGAAGCAATACGAAGATTTTCATCCATTAGTATTTCGGGGAGTTCATACTTCATGCACAAGTATAGTTTTTCTAGTGTATTAAGCTTCATATGCGGACAATCGTTGCATGCACAATTGTTTGTAGGTGGAGCAGGAATAAACGTCTTATTTGGGGCATCTTTTTGCATTTGATGCAGAATACCTGTTTCTGTAGCTACAATAAACGTAGTACAACTAGAAGCAACGGCATATTTCAGTATCTGTGTAGTACTTCCTACAAAATCAGAAATGCGTAGGATAGCCTCTTCACATTCGGGATGGGCAATAACTTGTGCTTCGGGATGCCTAATTTTTAGTTTAGTAATTTTTTCTAAACTAAAAATTTCATGAACCATGCAGGCACCATTCCATAACAACATATTTCTTCCAGTCTTTTTATTAAGGTAAGCTCCTAAGTTCTTATCAGGTGCAAAAAGAATCGGTTGATGGGCAGGAACACTGTTAATGATAGCCTCTGCATTGCTACTGGTGCAGATGATATCGCTTAACGCTTTTATATCTGCCGAACAATTGATGTAAGATATTACCAAATGATCGCTATGTTTCTCTTTAAAGGCTTTAAAAAGGTCTCTTGGTGCAGAATCGGCCAAAGAACATCCAGCATTTAAATCGGGGAGTAAAACCTTTTTTGATGGATTGAGAATTTTGGCAGTCTCTGCCATAAAATGAACACCCGCAAACACAATCATATCCGCATTGGTACTTTGTGCTTTTTGAGCTAGTCCCAAACTATCTCCAATATAATCGGCAATATCCTGAATATCTGGCTCCTGGTAGAAATGTGCCAACACAATGGCATTTTTCTCTTTTTTCAATTTTTCTATCTCAGCGAATAAATCCAAAGAAGGATCTACTTCGAGGTTTAGGTATCCATTTTCAAAAATTTTCTTCTCTGCATTTTCAATGTTCATAACTCTTGTAATACTTCTTTAATAATACTTTATTTATATAACCCACTACTACTATTACGGGTGTGGATATCGGGATAAGTTAGTTGTACACAGACTGCGAAGTTAATAAGATGAGCGTTATACACTAGAACTAACATTTAATAAACAAACTATAATCCTTTATAGATAAGGGTTTTACTACGTTTTTAACAGTATAATACCTTTTTAAAAGCAATTAGCACAATCAAGAGTTCACACGAAATTAATATTTGATTAACATGCATAACTAAGGATAAAAAAATCATGTGTAAGCTTTTCAACAGAATTTTAAAATCTATTTATTACTTAAATATTCCCATTTATTATTTAAAAAAGGTGGATTATCCCCCTAAATAACAGGTTATAAACATTATAAATGTGCAATAGTTTTTTATAAAAATTCATAAAAGTTACTCGCATTATAAATAAAAAAATGCCTCAATGGTTGTTAACATTGCGAATGATAAAAGGGGCTTGAATTAGGGCAATTTGTCCACATATTTTTTAAACATATTATTCCCCTATTTTTGCCATCCTAAAAAAAATAATTAATAAATATTTATTATGTCTGTTATTCAAAAGATTCGTGATAAGGGTGCCTGGATCATGTTTGGGCTAATTGCTATTGCTTTAATTTCATTTATCCT
>CAIRMK010000132.1 GCA_903879645.1 uncultured Bacteroidota bacterium | reverse complement strand
TTTCCGACACGCGTTGGCTGAGCGAAACTGAAATCAAATCGGAAGACCAATCCTTGAGTAAAAAACCTGCCTTAGGTTTTCACATCCCAAGAATGTGGGACAAGATTCTCGACATTGAAAAATGCCATTTGCAGGAAGACCCATCGAATGCGATCAGAAATGCCATCAAAGAATTTGCAACTGAAAAAGGGATGACGTTCTTCAATGCGCGCAATCACGAAGGTTTGTTGCGTACTTTAATGATTCGCACCGCCTCTACTGGCGAAATCATGGTGTTGATTCAATTCTTTGAAAACGACAAAGCCAATCGCGAGTTGCTATTGGATTATATCTATGCGCAATTTCCACAAATCACGTCGTTGCAATATGTAATCAACAGCAAAGCCAACGATACGCTGTATGACCAAGACATTAAATTATATAAAGGAAGAGACTATATTCTAGAAGAAATGGAAGGATTGCATTTTAGCATCAACGCTAAATCATTCTACCAAACAAATTCAGACCAAGCGTATGAGTTGTACAAAATCACACGCGATTTTGCAGGATTAACCGGCAACGAAGTGGTGTATGATTTATATACCGGAACCGGAACTATTGCGCAATTTGTTGCTAAAAAAGCGAAGAAGGTCATTGGTGTAGAGGCGGTTCCAGAAGCGATTGCCGATGCTAAAGAAAATGCAAAACGCAATGCAATCACCAATTGTGAGTTTTATGTTGGTGATATGAAAAATGTTTTCAACGACGACTTTATTGCGCAGCATGGTAAACCCGATGTGATCATCACCGATCCACCACGAGACGGAATGCATAAAGATGTAGTGGAAATGGTATTGAAAACGTGTGCTCCGAAAATTGTATACGTAAGTTGTAACTCGGCTACACAAGCAAGAGATTTGGCTTTGATGGATGAAAAATACAAAGTAACCCGTGTGCGACCAGTGGATATGTTTCCGCAAACGCATCATGTGGAAAATGTTGTACTTTTGGAACTAAGATAAGTAAATAGTGAAAAGTGATTAGTAAATAGTCTTTGCTAATCACTATTTACTAATCACTAATTACTAAAAAATTATGAAAAAGATATTTTTGTTTTTACTTATTGCTTTCTCTTTCTCAGGTTGTGAGAAGGACGATATTTGCGATGCAACAACAGCTACTACTCCAAGATTAGTAATTGATTTTTATGATGTTAATGTAACCACACCTACTTTAAAAACGGTGACCAATTTAGGTATTGTAGCTCCTGGTTTGAGTACTGGTATTAGTTATAATGGAGTAAGCAGGGTTTATGTTCCTTTAAAAACAACGGAAGATTCGACCACTATGTATTTTATCCAAAATGGTTCGGATGGTGACACAACTAATGACAATACCGATATTTTGACATTTAATTACACTAGAAATAACATTTATGTTTCTCGTGCTTGTGGATACAAAACTTTATTCAACTTAAACACTACCAATCCAATACTACAAACCGAGCCTGCAACACCTGATGGAGCTTGGATACAAAATATTGTCATTTTAAAACCTAATCTCGAAACCGAAAATGAAGTTCATGTACAAATATACTTTTAGTTTACTTTTTGTATTGGTTTCGTTTATAGGACAAGCACAAGAAACCAAAATCAAAGCCAAAGCGAAAGCGAATCCTGTTACAACAGACAGCATCAAATCTAAAAAAGACAGTGTTAAACCCAAAACAGAACGTTATGGTTTGCGAGTGGGTATTGATTTAAATAAGTTGTCTCGTTCTCTTTATGATAAGAACTATAAAGGGCTAGAATTAGTAGGTGATTTTAAAGTAACCCGAAAACATTATCTAGCTGCCGAAATTGGTAACGAAAATAAAAACGTTGAGGATGCTCATGTAAATTTTACCACCAAAGGAACATTTCTAAAAGCCGGTTTCGATTATAACACCTACGAAAACTGGTTTGGCATGAACAACATGATTTATGTGGGAATGCGCTACGGTGTTAGTGCCTTTAGTCAAACACTAAACAGTTATACCGTTTATAATCCTAATCCCTATTTTGGTGAAGAACCAACAATTGTTTCAGGAACTAAATACGATGGCTTATCGGCACAATGGATAGAGGTTATCGCTGGAATCAAAGCCGAAATTATTCAAAACCTTTACGTAGGATTCAGTGTTCGAATGAATAATTTAATCACCAACAAAGTCCCAGATAATTTCGATAATTTATACATCCCAGGATTCAACAGAACGTATAGTGGTAAATTTGGCGCTGGGTTCAACTATACATTATCCTACTTTGTTCCAATCTTCAAGACTACTTTGAAACCGAAAGAAAAGGTAACGGAGAAGAAAAAGAAGAATTAGGAATTACGAATTAGGAATTACGAATTACGAATTAGGAATTACGAATTGGGAATTATTGAAATTAGGAAATGAAGGAAAATATCATACAAATTAAGAGTTATGCTTTTGCAGTTCGAATTGTAAAAGTATACCAATATTTGTGTGAGGAAAAGAAAGAATATGTTTTAAGTAAGCAACTGCTTCGATCGGGTACATCGATAGGTGCTAACATTGAAGAAGCTATTGGCGGTCAATCTGGAAAAGACTTTTATGCTAAACTTACTATCGCTTATAAAGAAGCAAGAGAAACTCATTACTGGGTTAGACTTTTAACCGACACCTATTACCTATCAAAAGAAGAAAATGAGAGTCTATTATATGATATTGACGAATTATTAAAAATTATTGGTTCCATTCAAAAAACGCTACGTGCCAACAATTCGTAATTCCCAATTCCTAATTATTCTATTTCCTTCACACCTTTTACAAAAAGCCATTTCATAAAAAGCTTTTCGCCATCTTTAGTGCGCACGGCTTGAAACTTTGGTGCTAAGATGGTACCAAATACAAACGCCACCATTGGAATCCAAATGCCGTGTAAGGTAGTGAAATAAGACACCGCCACTTGAAGTGGTAAAAAGAAAGCGGCAAAACTTAAAAGGTTATAAACGAATGATTTTGTTCTTTTTGACATAATGTATTAATTTTATCGTACGCTATAATTAGACTGAACACTGGCCCCCATAGCAATCGGGGAAACACTGCAAACTACTCCTCTTCCCTATTTTGAAACTTAGTTCTCTTACTTCCTTCGTACATTTCGTATTTGACAAGTCTTCCTTCTAAACTTCCATTGAACAATTTGATTTTTCTTGATGGTTTTAATCCCACGAATTTTAAAGCATCCAAATTAGCGGTGATGAACCAAGCATGTGTCCCTGGATAATTTTGTTTCATGGTATCGCCCATTTCTCTGTAAAAACGTTCCAAGTCAATATCCAAACGTTCTCCATAAGGAGGATTGAATACCATTTGAAGAGGTCCTTCTGTTTCTTTTTTAGTATCGAAGAAGTTTTGTTGTTCTATAGTAATGTAGTCTTCAACGTTGGCATTTTTTACGTTGTCTTTCGCTTTGCTTACCGCACTTGGCGCTTTATCATAGCCTTTAATGGTGTAATGAAATTCTCTGGTGCGCTTCAATAAAGCATCAATGATTTGGTCAAACAAGTCGTTATCCCAATCATTCCATTTTTCGAATGCGAATTCTTTTCTGTTGATGTTGGCTGGAATATTGCAAGCAATCATGGCTGCTTCTATCAAAAGAGTTCCCGAACCACACATAGGGTCTAGAAAATCTGATTTGCCTTCCCAACCTGCCAGTAGTAACATTCCTGCTGCTAGTACTTCGTTAATTGGTGCAATATTGGTCGCTGTTCTATACCCTCTATGGTGCAACGAAGCACCCGAAGTATCTAAAGCCACTGAGACTTGGTCTTTATCAATGTGAATGTTGATTCTTAAATCGGGGAAGTCTTTATCCACACTTGGGCGAACCCCTTTTCTTTCACGAAATTGGTCTACAATAGCATCTTTGGCTTTTTGAGAAACAAATTGTGAATGTTTGAAATTATCAGAATGTATGGTGGTGTCGATGACAAAGGTTTGATTTTCATTCAAATAGTTGCTCCAATCAATCCCTTGAATACCTTTGTAAAGTAAGGCGTCGGTTTTGGCTCTGAAATAATAAATAGGTTTTAAGATTTTTAAAGCGCTTCGCAAGGACAGATTGGCTTTGTACATAAAACCTTTATCGCCTTTAAAGCTTACCATTCGCGTCCCTATTTCAACGTCTTGAGCGCCTAAAACACGTAATTCTTGAGCTAATATTTCTTCAAAACCGAAAATGGTTTTGGCAATCATTTTAAAATTTTCCATCTATATAAAATCCAATAATCAAATAACAAATTCCAAATAAATCTCAAATCCTAAAATATCAAACTTCAAACTTGGAATAACTTCTGCAAAAATACACTAAATTTGCACGTTAAGAATTCATTTGAAAAGATAAATGTCAAAATTGGAAAATCCTAAATCCCAAATTATAAATCCCAATTCAGAAAATTGGTTCGCATCATGGTTTGATACGCCTTACTACCATATTTTATATAAAGACAGAAACTATCGTGAAGCACAGATTTTCATGGATAATCTGACGCACTATCTCAACTTACCCGAGCATGCCAAAGTATTGGATTTAGCTTGCGGCAAAGGTCGTCATTCGATTTATTTGAATCAATTAGGCTTTACTGTCTTAGGTGTTGATTTATCCGAAAACAGTATCGCCACGGCGAATAAAAATGCGAACGATACTTTGCATTTTCAAATTCACGATATGCGTGAACCGTTTGAAGAGAAGTTCGATGCTGTTTTTAACTTGTTTACGAGTTTTGGTTATTTTGATAATGACGAAGACAATCTAAAAACGCTAATTGCTATCAAAGAAAGTCTTTCTGATTATGGCTTTGCCGTGATCGACTTTATGAATGTGCCGTTTGTTTTGGATCATTTAATTGCTGAAGAAACTAAAACGGTTGATGCAATTGATTTTCATTTGAAACGCTATTTGAAAGATGGTTTTATCATTAAAGAAATTGACTTTGAAGACAAAGGACAATCCTTTCATTATGAAGAAAAAGTGAGAGCCTTGACTTTAGATAATTTTACTAAGATGATGGAAGAAGCTGGGATTTATCTGTTAGATACTTTTGGTGATTATAAATTGAAAAAATACCATAAGAATACGAGTGAACGATTGATTATGATTTTTAAGTAAAAAAGAGAAGAGAATATAGAGAAGAGAATATAGACTTTACGAAATGAATTATTTATTACCGCTACTTTCCGTTTTAATTGGATTTTCTGTTGCGCTTTGGTTACAACCTAAAGACAAGAAGAATTTAAAATTACTATTGGCATTCAGTGGTTCGTTTTTGCTATCCTTAACGGTGATGCATTTGCTTCCTGACGTTTATAATAGTGGTAATACTAAAGTAGGTCTCTTTATTATGGTTGGGATTTTGTTCCAAATCATCTTAGAGTTCTTCTCTAAAGGTGCGGAACATGGGCATGTTCATGGGCATGATAAAATGACACAAATGCCGTGGTTGCTCTTTATCAGTTTGTGTATTCACGCTTTGTTAGAAGGTTTTCCGGTGGGACATCATCACGATTTGGCTTTGGGAATTGCGATTCACCACTTGCCTATTGCGATTATTCTAACTACTTTTTTCATTCATGCCGAATTGAATAAAACTGCCTTGTTTTTATTTATGTTTATGTTTGCTATCATGACACCTCTTGGCACCTTAGTTTCTGATACTTTTCCACTATTAAACGACTATTACACCCAAATAACCGCCATCGTCATTGGGATTCTGTTTCATATATCCTCTACCATTATTTTTGAAAGTAGCGAAGGACATAAATTTAATATCGCTAAGATTTCTGTTATTATATTAGGGATTGTGTTGGCGAGTTTTGTGTAATCTAATAAACTAAAAACTTTGTAACTTAGCCACTCTGAAACTTTTCATTAAAAAAACAATGAACTTCACTAAAACCACCGAACAATCCTCCAAATACGAACATTTAGAACAAATGTCGGTTGCCGATTTGCTAGTAAACATTAATAATGAAGATAAAACCGTTCCGATAGCGGTTGCAAAAGCATTACCACAAATAGAAGCTTTGGTGGCCATAGTAGTAGCAAAAATGAAACTCGGCGGAAGACTTTTTTATATAGGCGCTGGAACTTCGGGTAGATTGGGAATTGTAGATGCTTCAGAATGTCCACCTACCTTTGGAGTACCTTTCGATTTAGTAAATGGCATCATTGCCGGTGGTGACAAAGCCATTCGCAGAGCGGTTGAAAATGCAGAAGACAATACGACGCAAGCATGGATTGATTTACAAGAACAAAACATAAGGTCAAATGATGTTGTGATAGGAATAGCGGCATCCGGAACCACACCTTATGTCATTTCGGGATTGGAACGATGCAAAGAAAATAATATCGTTACGGGTTGTATTACTTGTAATGAGGGAAGTCCGTTAGCACTAACCGCTGATTATCCAGTAGTAGTTGTAGTGGGTCCAGAATTTGTAACTGGAAGCTCGAGAATGAAAGCGGGAACGGCACAGAAATTAGTATTAAACATGATTTCGACTGCCACTATGATCCAACTCGGAAAAGTAAAAGGCAACAAAATGGTCGACATGCAATTGAGCAATGACAAATTAGTAGATAGAGGTGTGAAGATGATAATGGGAGAAATTCCTGTTGATTATGAGAAAGCAAGTGAATTATTGAAAGAATTCGGTAGCGTTCGAAAAGCAGTAGACAATTGGAAATAAACATTTAAAAAAAATAAATTATGCAAAAACTACTTTTAACCTTAGCACTATTAGTTACAATGGTTTCTTTCTCTCAAGAAATTACCATGCAAAAAGGAAGATATTATGCAAACGGAAGTCGAATTTCAACCAGAGAAACTAAAAAAATATTGTTATCCAATTATAAAGCCTACAGAACATTTGAAAAAGGAATTAACAAAGAATCAACGGGTGGATTATTTATCGGATTAGGAGGAGTATTAGTCATCACTGATTTAGTTGTTGGTTTAGTTTCCGATGTTCATTATCCATCGGTTGCCACTTATTTGGGAGCTGGTGCTTTAATAGCTTCCATTCCTATTCTATCAGGCAAAAATAAAAAAATGAAAGAAGGAATCGATATGTACAACAATGGATTAAAAAACGTTGGTGCTACCGATTCTAATTTCGAAGTTAATTTTATAGCCAATCAAAGAGGATATGGCGTTCAAATTCATTTTTAATATGGCAACTAACAAAGAACTTTTAGCAAAAGGTGTAAAATACCTATTCGGAGCTTTACCTTTAATGTTTATAGGACCGAGCATTATGTATAACGCCTTTATGAACAAACAAAACAATTGGCATTATTTGGTTTTAGTCGTTGGATGCTCACTTTGTATCACTTCGGTTTTTCTGGCCTATAAAGGATTGAACATCATGGTAAAAGCACTATTTGATGGAAATCAATAACTCGTATTTAGAAAGCGTTACCAAGCAATTTCTCTATTACAAAACATTGGGAGAAAAAGCCATAGAACAATTGGAACCCGAGCAATTATTTGTTGCAGTTAACGAGGACACCAATTCGATTGCAACTATTATCCAACATCTTTCAGGCAATATGTTATCGCGTTGGACTGATTTTCTAACTACCGATGGAGAAAAAGAATGGCGTAATCGTGATGGAGAATTTGAAGCGAGCCTCCATAATAAGGAAGAAGTTCTTGCACTATGGAACAAAGGATGGGAATGCTTTTTTAAGGCTTTGCATTCGGTAACACCAAACCAGCTCTCTACTATTATCTACATTAGAAACGAGGGGCACACTGTAGTAGAAGCCATTAATCGCCAACTGGCACATTATCCTTATCACATTGGGCAAATTGTGTTTTATGCTAAAATGCTCAAACAAAGCGAATGGAACAGTTTATCCATCCCTAAAAATAAATCGAATTCTTATAATGCCGATAAGTTTTCTAAAGAAAAAAGCATCAAGAATTTCACAGATGATGAATTAAACAAATTGCAATAGCCAATCAATATGAAAATCAATATCCCATATCCAATTTACTTTATCCTAGTAACGATCTTGCTTACTTCTTGTCAGAAGCAATTGGAATGTAATCCGAAAAATTTCAAAACCGGAAAGTTTGAATTCATTCAAGAGACAAAGGGTAAGAAAGAAATAACGCTATTCGAACGAACCGATAAACTTCAAATTGAAACTTATAATGGTCGTACTGATACTGCTTCAGTACGATGGGTAAATGATTACGAATTCATTATTCAAAAATTACATCCTAGAAATATGGCAGAAAGAAAAGCCATTTCAATGCGAATAGTATCTACAAAAGGTAAAACCTATACTTTTGAATATTCTTTTGTTGGAGAATCAAAAAAACAAACTGGAACTGTCACAAAAACCAATTAATACGTTACAATACATTTATCTGTTTACCTATATTTTGCCTAATGATGGAATTAATCACCAACCCAAATGCTTGGATAGCGCTTTTAACGTTAACGTTCTTAGAAATTATTTTAGGTATTGACAATATTGTTTTTCTATCTATAGTTTCAGGTAAATTACCTACCAAAGAACAACCTAAAGCCCGTAGAATAGGATTAACATTAGCGATGGCATTCCGAATCGTTTTGCTTTTTGGAATTACATGGGTTTTAAGTTTGCAAAAAACCATACTACATATCGATTGGGGATTTTTTGAAGCCCATATAACAGGACAAAGCCTTATCATATTTGGCGGTGGTTTGTTTCTTTTGTACAAATCAGTTTCTGAGATTCATCACAAAATGGAAGGGGAAGAAGAGGCGACCAAAGGAAAATCGGCTTCGCGATTATCATCGGCAATTATTCAAATTGCATTATTAAATATTGTGTTCTCTTTTGATAGCATTCTAACGGCTATCGGTATGATTAGCATGAAGAGTCCGGCTGAAGGAGGTTTTGGACCTGATGGTGCTATTGCCATAATGATTTTATCCATTGTGATTTCAATTGGAATCATGATGATTTTTGCAGGTCCCGTTTCTAAATTTGTAAATGAGCATCCCACTATTCAAATACTTGGTTTGTCTTTCCTTATATTAATTGGAGTAATGCTAATTGCGGAAGGATCTCATTTGGCGCATTTTCGTTTCGGAAATGATGTAGAAGTGTCAAGCATCCCTAAAGGCTATTTGTACTTCTCTATTTTCTTCTCCTTATTTGTTGAGTTTTTGAATATTAAGATGCGAAAAAATAGCAAAGCTGTCAAACTTCACAACAGTAAAATTGTAGATGAAAAGCTAAAAGACAAGGGTATTTAAGTCGTTTAAACTTTTTTCAATTGGCTCCAATCAAAAAAGCTTAAACGGCTTCATTACGAATAAAACATTTTAGATTTTTAATAAAAACTCCAAAGTATCCACATTGTCAGCATAATCCCAAAGGTTTGGCTTTTGAGTTTGACCAAATGGAATGCTTCTCTCAATGCTATTGTTAGATACAATACATTGAATTTGTTCCGCATCGTTCTCTAATTGTTTTTGTATTTCCTCAACGGTATCATAGTATTCATAAAACACCGATGAGATAGGAGAAGCATAACTTGAATCTTCTTTAATTATTAAAAACTCATTGTCTAATAATTGGAAGTTACTCATCAAAAATACGGCTTTATTATAATCATAATTGTTGGCGTATTTTTCGTAATATATCACATCGCGTTGCTCATACATAGCTTTAAAAAAAGCATCAAAATTATATCCTTTTGGAATAAATAATTTGGATACATTTCTGCAACCCAAACCAAAATATCTAAAAATATCTTCTCCTAAATTGACTAACTCTTCATGCGTTTCTGTTCCGGTTAAAACAGCAACTGAGTTTCTGTTTTTACGAATGATACTAGGTTTATTTTTAAAATAATATTCAAAATAACGGGCTGTATTGTTACTTCCTGTTGCTATTACAGCATCAAACCCCTCTAATTTTCCTTCTGTAAATGTGATATAATTTTCAATTTCAGGATTGATTGCAATAAGGTATTGCGCAAGGAATTTTATTAAATATTGATCATTTGAAGATGTTTTAACCAAAACTTTATGACCTGAAATTAAAACCGATAGAAAATCATGAAAACCAACCAAGGGAATATTTCCTGCAAGGATTAATCCTACTGTTTTAGTTTTAACTTCAGAGAAATTGTATTTTGAAAGCCATACATTTAAATTCTCTTCTGACAGTGCTTCTGCCCACGATTGAATAGCAAAATACACTTGTTCGGGTGTGAACCAACCGTTATGAGATTGCGATAGTTCAATTAATTCAATACATTTATCAAAAAACAAATCATTACCTAAAACTCCTACTTTTTTTGCGTTATTATCTAAAGAGAACTGGCTTAAAAACCTCCCTAATTCAATAAAACACTTTTTTTTCTCTATTTGTAACATTTGTAACTTGTATATGAATGGTTTTGATTGTAATTTTGCACAAAATTAATTAAAATTACGCTATGGCAATCATAATAACAGACGAATGTATCAATTGCGGTGCTTGCGAGCCAGAATGTCCGAATACTGCAATCTATGAAGGAGCTGACGATTGGAGATACAAAGACGGAACTAAATTAAAAGGGAAAGTAATTTTGCCAGACGGAACAGAAATTGATGCTGATGCGGCACAAACACCAGTTTCAGATGATATCTATTATATCGTTCCGGGTAAATGTACTGAATGTAAAGGTTTCCACGAAGAGCCCCAATGTGCGGCTGTTTGTCCTGTTGATTGTTGTATTCCAGATGACAATCATGTTGAGAGTGAGGAAACACTAATGAATAGACAATCCTTTTTACATAATGAATAAATAAAAAATCCTGAAAATTATTTTCAGGATTTTTTGTTTAATAGCCTTTACTTTTAAAATTTTTCACTTCAAATTTCTTTGTTTCAAAAATTCTGTTAAATTTGTTACAACTGATTTAACATGAAAAAGTTTTTTACCTTGTTTTTCTTAGTGTTGCTATCTAATTGTTATTCTCAGAATAATGAAATATCAATTGTATTAAAAGATGCAGATAGTAATCTTCCTATCGAGGATGCAACGGTTTTTGTTGTTAAAACAAAACAATCATTATTAAGTAATTCTCAAGGTATTGCTAATTTTTCATTGAACGGCGTTTCAAACATTCAAATATCCCATACATCCTATACATCGACTACTATTCGATCCACTACTTTAAAGGATAAAGTAAATATTGTTTATTTGAAAAGCAATATTAATAATTTAGATGAGATTATAATTACACGTCAACATCCACAAAATATTCTTAAAAACATTGTGGATAATTCTATTAAAAAACTCACCGTTCCAGCTAGATTAAAAGTATATTCAAGAGAATTTTTTAAACTCAATGGTACTTATTCCTATTATAATGATGGTCTTATAAATTTTCAAGTCTCTGGAAAAGAAAAAAATTTTAAAACC
This sequence comes from uncultured Bacteroidota bacterium, assembly GCA_903879645.1. Classification (GTDB taxonomy): domain Bacteria; phylum Bacteroidota; class Bacteroidia; order Flavobacteriales; family Flavobacteriaceae; genus Flavobacterium. Next base: position 3,917 of record CAIRMK010000132.1, on the reverse strand, counting down.
GATATTTTAGTAGAACAAAATCGCGCTGTTGGATTGATTGATACGGATATCAGTACTAATTTACTAGGCTATAATTTGAATGATATTATGGAAAATTATTACAACTTCAAATATCTTGCTCCTATTTTAGAACCTAGAGCAAAAAAACAATACGATTTTATCATCAAATCCTATTCTGCTAATAATGATTATTTTATAATGCTAATAACTCCACTTGATAAAGTAAAAGGATTACTTGATGATTTTACTATTATCTATGATAAAAAGAAAAAATTAATTATTGAGGCCAGTTCTTCTGTTTCCCCTTCAGTAGTTGCAAAAGTAAAAGATAAGACTACGGTAGGTTCAAAGAATATATACAAATCATTATTTAAAACAATATATCGATTTGACGACTCAAATTATTATTTGATAAGCTCGAAAGAAGAAATTGGATTTGAAAGAATTGAAAAAAAAGGCACTAGTACGATTGAAGTAAGGAATTATTTTGTGACTACTAATTTCAGCAATCAAAAATTCAGTTTTGCTCCAAGTGATGTCTTTAAAGACAAAACACTTTTCAATAAAAAGAATACGATTTTAACTGATTTTTGGAATGTTTCTGGCTTGTTAGCAACAGAAGAAGAGCAACGAATTATCAATTCAATTGAAGATAGCACTAATAAATAAGCTATTCAATTTAATGCTTTTGTAACTTAGTTTTAATACCCTATATTTGCACACTTTTAAAAATAAAACCTAAAATGAAAGCAGGAATTGTAGGATTACCAAACGTAGGAAAATCAACTTTATTTAATTGTTTATCGAATGCAAAAGCACAAAGTGCAAACTTTCCGTTTTGTACGATTGAACCCAATATTGGTGTAGTAAACGTTCCCGATCCAAGAATTGTTCGTTTGGAAGAATTGGTGAATCCAGAACGTGTTCAAATGGCAACTGTTGATATTGTTGATATTGCAGGATTGGTTAAAGGAGCTAGTAAAGGAGAAGGTTTAGGAAATCAATTTCTTGCTAACATTAGAGAGTGTAACGCAATCATTCACGTTTTGCGTTGTTTTGACAACGATAATATCGTTCACGTTGATGGAAATGTAAATCCAATTCGCGATAAAGAAACGATTGATATTGAATTGCAATTAAAAGATTTAGAAACTGTTGAAAAACGTTTAGAAAAAGTAAATCGTGCTGCCAAAACTGGTAATAAAGAAGCGCAAGTTGAAAAAGCACTTTTAGATAGAATTCGTGAAAATTTGTTACAAGCAAAATCTGCCAGAACCGTTGAACCTCAAAATCAGGATGAAGTTGAATTAATGGAAGATTTTCAATTGATTACCAACAAACCTGTTTTATATGTTTGTAATGTTGACGAAAGTTCAGCGGTGAATGGAAATAAATATGTGGATCAAGTTCGTGAATTAGTAAAAGACGAGGATGCCGAGGTTATCATACTTTCTGTTGGAGCTGAAGCTGATATTACTGAATTGGAAAGCTACGAAGAGCGTCAGGTTTTTCTAGAAGACATGGGATTATCAGAACCTGGTTCCGCTGTTTTGATTCGTGCTGCTTACAAACTTTTGAAATTGCAAACCTATTTTACTGCTGGAGTTAAAGAAGTTCGAGCTTGGACAATCAATGTTGGAGATACAGCTCCAAAAGCGGCAGGTGTTATTCATACCGATTTTGAAAAAGGGTTTATCCGTGCAGAGGTTATTGCCTTTGAAGATTTTTCAAATTTTGGTTCCGAAGCAAAAGTAAAAGAAGCTGGAAAGCTTAGAGTAGAAGGAAAAGAGTACATAGTTAAAGATGGAGACGTTATGCATTTTAGATTTAATGTATAAATAAAAATAAGCTTTACCAAAGCATAAAAACCTGCAAATGAAAAATTTGTAGGTTTTTTTTTGGTTTATAATTTTTTTTTAATTTAATTTATAATCCCAAAACATAAATTCTAAATGAAAAAGAAACCTATGCTATTTAATTGTACACTAATTTCTTCTTCTGTTACCGAAAATTACATTGCTAAATCTAATGTATTTCTTATCTCTTATAAAAACTTAATTTTTATTACTCCTACTTTATGAAAATTGATATGAAAAAAGCATGTGTAAACTCCCATCTAAATAGACAAATCAATAAGTTTTTATTAGATGAAAACATAAGAGACAATCCTCAAGTAGTTAATTTTATCGCAGCTGTAAATCAAACTTATTTGAATTTTGAAAAAGATTCTGATTTGCATGAACAGGCGACAAGATTAAACGATATCGAATACCACGAAGTCAATACTAAACTAAAAGAAGAACTTGCAGAAAAAGTTTTTTTTGAAAATAAACTAACTAAAACTATTTACAAATTAACCGGTGATGAATCCCATTTGGAATCCAATAAGGATTTATTCGGTTTAGTTAAAGTACTGAATAATGAAATTGAAATAAAAAAAGAATATCAAGAGAAGCTATCCATTGCTAAAGCAAATGCAGAAAGTGCTAATGAAGCCAAATCTGATTTTCTTTCCATCATGAGCCATGAAATAAGAACTCCTTTAAATGCCATTATTGGATTGATTTATATCATGGAAAAAGAGAATACTTTAAAAAGTTTTCAAGAAAACTTAGAAGTCTTAAAGCACTCTTCCAACTATTTATTTCTTTTGATTAATAATATTTTAGACTTCAGTAAGATTGAAGCTGGCAAAATAGATATTGAAAAGATTCCTTTTGATTTGAAGGATTTGATTATACAAATTTCAAGATCGTTAGAAATACAAGCTTCTGAAAATTTGAACAAAATAAAATTGATTATTGATGACAATTTCATGCCCAATGTTATTAGTGATCCATTGCGTTTGAGTCAAATTATGACTAACCTAATTTCAAATGCAATTAAGTTTACAAAAGAAGGAGAAATTACTGTAGAAGTTACTCAAATGTCTTTTATTGATGGACTATCTACTTTTAAAATTCAAGTTAAAGACAGTGGAATAGGCATTGATTTAGAGAAGTTTAATTTAATTTTTGAGAAATTTTCTCAAGCGGAAACAACAACTACTCGAAAGTTTGGAGGAACAGGGTTAGGTCTTGTAATCACCAAGAAGTTACTGAATTTATTAGATTCTGATATTAATATTGAAAGTAAAATAGGTAAAGGGTCTAACTTTTATTTTGTACTTCAATTACCCATTGATGAAGATTTTACCGATCAAACCGATAGAATTTTTTCTAATGATTATGAGGAAAAAGACTTAAACGGATTGAGGGTACTTTTGGTTGAAGATAATTTAATTAATGTCAAAATTGCAAATAAAATCATTAGTCAATGGAATGTTGCTGTTGATGTCGCCCACAATGGACTGATAGCAGTTGAAAAACATTTAGTAAATCAATACGATGTTATTCTTATGGATTTATCTATGCCTATAATGGATGGTTATGAGGCAACAACTATCATCAGAGAAAGAGATAATAAAATTCCAATTATTGCTTTGACTGCTTCAGCCTCTTATGGTTATTTGGATAGAGCAATTAAACTAGGAATTAATGACTATGTCATAAAACCATTTAGTCCAAAAGAATTAAATATGAAACTTTATAAGTATTCAAAAAGTAAGTTATAAACCCACTTTTAGAATCAAAATTGTCAAAAACATTCTTAATAACTTTGATAAATATCATTTTAAAAATGTCTCGAAATACACTATATTAGCACACCCGAGGATACTACAAAAAGCAGTATCTGAACTGAACCCAGTTAAATTCGATACCTTTTAAAATGGCAGAAATAGAACAGTATAACGAAGATAATATTCGCTCATTAGACTGGAAAGAACACATCCGAATGCGTCCTGGAATGTATATCGGAAAGTTGGGTGACGGATCTTCTCCTGACGATGGAATTTACATTCTTCTTAAAGAAGTAAT
>CAIRMK010000131.1 GCA_903879645.1 uncultured Bacteroidota bacterium | reverse complement strand
TTCCAGTTGAGTTCTTCTTCAAAAACAGCCCTATATTTAGTTTGAATTTGAAAAGGTGCTTTACAGATATATTCTTTAGCTTTTATCTGTGTTGTATCATCAAGATTTTTAAGATAGGCAACCCTTTCATCAGGATTAATAATTTTTATGATTTCTTTTTTTTCATTTCTAATTTTCCAATTCTCGCCAAGATTTGTCCAGATAACGGCATCCATTCCATAATTCTCAATCCAATCTAAGATGGCTTGTTTGTATTTAAAATCTTCAGGGTAAAATGTATCTGTATCTTTTATATAAAAGCCAATGTTTTCAGAACCTTCTCTTTCAATTAAATTGTCTATTGCTTCGTTTGTCCACAAATAATTAGACATTGAAAAATAGGTTTTAACATAAGTCCCATTTTCTGTAATCACTAATGTTAGTCTGCCATCTTTTGATATTCTAGCAAATTCTATTGGCAATATAGGTCCATCATCAAGCCAACCAACTTCTTTGACGTAATTCAATTTTCTTGGATCCCACAATAATGAACCCCAACCCAGTATTGCTGTTGTTAGCATGATTTTATGTATAAGATTCTTCGCAAATATGATTAAATTTTGCAATAAAATTTTCTCTTAATTCACAAGCAGAGATACCGTCAAATTCACTTCCATTAATTATTGCATTTTTATAAGTCTCAAGTAATATTTTTAAATCTCTTTGAAAATTTTCTCTGTAAATAATTTTGAAATTGCCTTCAAATTCAAAAGCATTCTCATTTTCAATTCCTTTTTTTATTTTCCAATTATTTTTAGTTTGTGTTTCGTGAAGTAAAGCACAACGAACATTCCAGAAAAACTTATCTCCTTCAATATTATATTTTTGAAAAACAATTCTATATTTGAAAAATGAAATAAAAATCCCCACATTCTTCATAGTATTATTTGCTTTTTCAAATAATCCAATATCTGAGTTTTTTATTGCAATATTGTTTTTCTTCCATTTATTTCCTTCATTTATCCAACCATTTATAAAGCTTTCAATCATTTCAATTAGTGAGCATTGTAAATTAACTACAGCAAATCCTTCTCCACTATAAGATTTCATATTTAAAATTGCATCTATAGGTTTTAAATATCTTGTGCAAATTCTTAATTCAAAATATTTATAAGCTTCATCCCAATTGAGGTTGTAATTAGGTTTAAGTTTAACTTTTAATTCGTCCCATTGGGAGATTGTTTTTCTTTCTGCTATTCTTAAATCATTATTCATTTGCATTGAATTTAAAATTAGCAAAAAATTCTTTTATCAATTCATCATCAACTGATGTTTTCAATACTTCCCATATGTCATCATTTATCACTAATTTTTCAGCATATTTATAAATAAGCTTAATTGAAAATTCTATTTGACTATTTGATGATAATAAATCCCAATTCCACTTATCTTGAAAGTCATTTATTAATTCATAAGAGAATTTTTTTTCAGATTCTTGTCGATAAAGTCTCCTGTTAAATTTATATTCACTTAAAGATTCCCAATCTAATTGGTTTTGATACTTTTCTATAAGATTTTGTGTCCATTGAATTTTATAATTGCTACTCAATTCTTTCCAGTCCCATTCGTTAAAATAATTTTCGATGAATTCGGGTGTCCATGGCAGACTAGGATTGCCACTTAATTTATACCAACTCCATTTATTAAAATATTTTTTTATTAGTTGATTTGACCAATTTAAATTTGTGCAACTTAAAAAATACCAATCCCATTTATCAGAAAATCGCTCAATTAATTCTTCTGACCAAGGGAGTTTATCATTTTGCGAAAGTAGTTTCCAATCCCAATATTTTTCATACTTTATAATTAATTCAATTGACCAAACAACACTTTTATTATAGCTTAATTTCTTCCAATCCCATTTATCAAAAAACCTATCAATAATTTCAATTTTAAAATCTATTCCTATATTATTACTCAATCCATAATCACCTTCCCAACACCATTTCTCTATAAATTCTTCAATCAGTTCTATTGACCATGGAAGGTATTTATTATTACTTAAGCCACTGTAACCAAACCATTCCCATTTATCTATGTGTTTATTAATAAAATTAACTGACCAAGGAAATTTGCTATTACTACTCATACCATTGTAATATTCGTTTCCCCAAACCCATTTATCTTCAAAAAAATCGATAAATTCTTCCGTCCAAGGCAGCATATCATTGTAACTTAAAAAGCTCCAGTTCCATTTGTTTTCATATTTTTTAATTAAATTAATTGACCAAGGAATACTTTTATTTGCATTAATTCCACTATAACTATATTTCCACCCTTTCCATTCCCAATAATCTATAAATTGATTTATTAGATCTTCATTCCATTTTAAGTCTAAATATTGACTAATATAACCCCAATGCCATTTGTCCTTAAATATTTCTAAAAGGCTATTGTCCCATTTTAAACTCTTATTTGTTATTAGTCCGCCATCTATGAATTCAGATAAATGACCATATTCATAAAATATTATTTTGTCTTTATATTTTTCAATTAATTTAATACTCCAATCTACCTTTTCATTGCTACTAATATGTCTCCAATCCCATATATCAATATTTAAATCAATGATATTTTCATTCAAAGGGTAATATTTTGAAATCAAATCAACAAACAATTTAGGATTCCTTTCTAAAATCTCCA
>CAIRMK010000130.1 GCA_903879645.1 uncultured Bacteroidota bacterium | reverse complement strand
CGCTCGTGCTCTTGCGTTGAAATGACACAGCAACAGTGTAACTGGCGTTCTAAAAACATAAAATACCCCTTTAATGCCTTCACGCACAGTCTCCCTCTCCTTTGGAGAGAGCTGTGAAAAGAATTTTCAAAAATCAATCAACTCACAACTCATAACTCATAATTCATAACTCAAACAACAAACATGTTAATAACTAATCAACCCTACCATTTGCGCATAAATGATATAGCTGTAATTTTATAAACTTTAAGAAATATAATCTTATATCTATATGAAAAAACTATCCACCGTATTAGTTTTACTTTTTGTAGCCTGCGCCACGGCACAAAACATTCAATCGCCTTCTAAAAACATCAGTCTGGACTTCAAACTGTCTGCAGATGGTAAACCAACCTATTCCGTAACTTATAAAACCAAAGCCATTGTCAAAGAAAGCACTATGGGTGTGGCATTAAAAGGGCTTGAGGCACTAGAAAGTGGTTTCTCCATACTGAAACAAGACACCAAATCGGTAGACGAACCTTGGAATCCTGTATTGGGAGAACAAACCACCATTCAGAATAAATACAACCAAATCACCTACGAGTTGGTGCAAAAAACCACCAACAGAAAGATGAACATCATCTTTAAAGTCTATAATGAAGGAGTAGCTTTTCGCTATGAGTTTCCCAAACAACCCAATTTGGATTACTTCATCATCTCCGATGAGAAAACCCAGTTTAACTTAACCGGCAATCACAAAACCTTTTGGTTACCGGGCGATTTCGACAGTCAAGAATATCCGTATATGGAAACCAAACTATCGGAAGTCAACACCGATAACATTGATAGAAACAACGGTATTGGCTTAAAATCCATTGCCGGAAAATACGTGATTCAATCGCCTTTGATGATGAAATCTGCCGAAGGCATTTATCTTAATATCTTTGAAGCTGCCGTAGTGAATTATCCTGTAATGCACTTGGATTTGGTGCCAAACGAATACAAACTAAGCTCTCATTTAGTACCCAATGCTATTGGCGATAAAGCCTATTTGCAAGCGCCTTGTGTATCTCCTTGGCGAACCATTATGATGAGTGATGACGCGCGTGATATTGTGAGTTCGAAGATGATTTTGAATCTGAACGAACCGTGTAAAATAGACGATACTTCGTTTATCAAACCCATGAAGTTTGTCGGCGTTTGGTGGGAAATGCACGTAGGGCGTTCTACTTGGGATTATGCGGGTTCACAAAACGCGCAAAACGCTGCGGATGGTCAACTAAAACCAACCGGAAAACACGGTGCGACTACTGAAAACACTAAGAAATACATTGACTTTGCTGCCAAAAACGGTTTCGATGGCGTGTTGGTAGAAGGCTGGAATGTAGGTTGGGAAGATTGGTTTGGCAATTGGAAAGAAGAGGTATTTGATTTCACGACGCCTTATCCTGATTTTAATATCAAAGAAGTAACCGCTTATGCAAAGTCCAAAGGCGTAAAGATGATTATGCACAACGAAACCTCGGGTTCAGTGGCCAATTATGAAAGACATTTGGACCGAGCGTTCAACTTGATGAAAGACTATGGTTATCCTGCTGTCAAAACAGGGTATGTAGGACGTATCATCCCTAGAGGGGAATTCCACGACGGACAAACGATGGTCAACCACTTTAATTTTGTGGCGCGACGTGCCGCCGACTTTAAACTGATGGTGGATTCGCACGAGAGTTCTCGTCCAACAGGTTATGGCAGAACCTATCCGAACTATATTGCTGCGGAAGCGGCGAGAGGGAATGAGTTTAATGGTTGGAGTGTCGGAAACCCACCGATGCACGAAACGATTTTGCCTTTCACACGATTGTTAGGAGGCCCTATGGATTACACTCCGGGTATCTTTGAAATCAAAATGAGTTATTACGATCCAAAGAAAACAGAACAAGTACACACAACTTTAACCAAGCAATTGGCTTTGTACCTTACGATGTATTCGCCTTTGCAAATGGCTGCTGATTTACCAGAGAATTACGAGCGTTATCCGGATGCTTTTCAGTTCATCAAAGACGTGGCTGTCGATTGGCAAGACTCTAAGTATTTGGAAGCAGAACCAGGCGATTATTTGACTGTGGCTCGTAAGGAAAAACACGGAGAGCGATGGTTTTTAGGGTCCATTACGGATGAAAATGCTCGTCAAACCGAAATCAAACTGGATTTTCTATCGCCGAATCAAAAATATGAAGCTATTGTCTATCAAGATGGTAAAGACGCCGATTGGAAAAACAACCCAAAAAGCTATGATATAAAAACTATACAAGTTACTTCTAAGTCGAAAATTAAAATAACTTTGTCCAAAGGTGGTGGAACTGCGATCAGTTTCAAACCTATAAATTAAACAAACCAACCAAAACCAAACAAAAATTAAATTATGAATTCAGAACAAACTAAAACCAATTGGGCGCAATTTATTCCGCTGGCAACCGTATTCTTCTTTTGGGGATTTGTGGCCGCCAGCAATGATATTTTGATTCCTGTATTTAGAAAGGCATTTGATTTAACACAAGGGCAAAGCCAATTGGTCTCCGTAGCCTTTTATATTGCGTATACGGTGGGCTCAATCATTTACATGCTTATTTCCCTAGCTATTGGGAAAGATTTAGTCAACAAAATAGGCTATAAAAACGGATTGGCCTTAGGATTGACTATTTCTGCTTTAGGAACTTTATTATTTTATCCTGCGGCTAATATGCATTCGTTTCCTTTAATGCTTTCTGGATTGTTTACGGTTGCTCTTGGATTCTCCTTGCAACAAACGGTAGCTAATCCATTAGCGATTGCTTTGGGACCTATTACAACGGGTTCACAACGGTTGACCTTAGCAGGAGGAATCAACAATCTAGGAACAACGATAGGGCCGCTTATTGTAAGTTTTGCCATCTTTGGCTCCGCTACTTCGGGAAATACGGAAATGAGTATTGAAAGTGTGAAGATTCCCTATTTAGTTTTAGGCGTTGCTTTTTTAGTCGTAGCGGTTTTGCTTAAAATGTCCTCCTTACCAGAACATCCTGCTACTATTGAAGAGTCAGTAGAAGAAAGTAACAACGTAAGAAGTTCTGCTTTGAAATACCCGCAATTGGTCTTGGGAATGATTGCTATCTTTATTTATGTAGGGGTTGAAGTATCCACAGCGAGTAACTTACCCGCTTATATGGAAAAAAGCTTAGGATTCTTAACGAAAGACATTGCGCCTTATGTTTCCTTATATTGGGCAAGTTTGATGATTGGTCGTTGGACAGGAGCGGTAGAAGCTTTTACCGACGATATGAGTTTACAAAAGATATTGCGTTTTATAGCACCGTATTTAGCGTTCGGAGTTTTCTTAGTCGTGAACGCGATTGCAAAACACGATTTGACACCTTTCTACATTTATGCCTTAATCATTGTAGTATTAATTGCAGCGGATATGGCTAGTAAGGGAAATCCAGCACGAATGCTATTAATTTTCTCTACCCTAGGCATTGTAGCTTTATTTGTAGGTATGGCCACTAGCGGAATGGTTTCCGTTTATGCATTCATTAGCGTTGGATTGTTCTGCAGTACGTTATGGCCTTGTATCTTTACGTTAGCCGTAAGCGGATTAGGAAAACACACCAGTCAAGGTAGTAGTTTCTTAATCATGATGATTATGGGTGGTGGTATTGTAAGTTGGCTACAAGGTACGGTTGCGGATGCCTTAGGCATTCAGTTCAGTTATATTGTAGGCGTAATCTGTTTCCTTTATTTAGTATTCTATGCTTGGAAAGTAAGCGATATCTTAAAAAGTCAAGGGATAGATTTTGATAAAAAGATTAGCGGAGGACATTAGTCAGTCGTCAGTGATCAGTGGTCAGTTGGCAGTGGTCGTACGATAGCGATTAGTGCTCAGTTAGCTATAAACTCCGAAAGAAGATGCTTCTTTCGGAGTTTTTTTATTTATACAGTACAAAGAATCTATTTTGTCAAACCAAAACATTTTTGATTTATTTTTGGAGTAAATTAAAATGCTATGAAGAAAGTCGCTTTTTTATTGCTGTTGCAATCCACCGTTTTGTTTTCACAAATCAGTAATGAAGACATGATAAAACAAATTTATAAGACTGCCTTGACGGACAGTCATTGTTATTCTTGGTTGGATGATTTATCAAATAAAGTAGGACAACGTTTATCGGGTTCGAAAGGAGCGGAGCAAGGGGTGCTTTATACCAAACAACAATTGGAAACCTTGGGACTGGATAGGGTGTATCTGCAAGAGGTGATGGTTCCGAAATGGGTGCGCGGTGAAAAAGAAGTCGCTTTTGTGCAAGTGGGAGGAAAGAAGATTTCCTTCCCGATCTGTGCTTTGGGTATGTCGGTAGCCACTCCTAAGGATGGCGTGACGGCTAAAGTACTTGAGGTGAAAAGTTTGGACGAATTGAAAGCCTTGGGAGCAGAGAAAGTAAAAGGCACTATTATATTTTTTAACCGCCCTATGAATCCGGAGTTTGTCGAAACGATGTATGCGTATGGCAATTGCGTGGACCAACGTTCGTCGGGTGCAAGAGAAGCGGGTAAGTTGGGAGCCGTTGGTGTTATCGTTCGTTCTATGAATTTGCGATTGGATGATTTCCCCCACACTGGCATGACAAATTACAAAGATACCCCTAAAGAAGAACGCATTCCGGCTGCGGCTATTTCGACCAATGGAGCAGTGGCATTGAGTAAACTACTTGCTGCCAATCCGAATACTAAATTGTTTTTCAAGCAATCGTGTCAGCAATTTGAGGATGTGCTATCCTATAATGTGATTGGTGAGATTAAGGGTTCGGAACATCCCGAGCGCATTATGGTCGTGGGTGGTCATTTGGATTCCTGGGATTTGGGTGATGGTTCACAAGATGACGGCGCGGGTTGTGTGCAGAGTATGACGGTTTTAGAATTGTTCCAAAAGCTACATTACAAGCCCAAAAACACGATTCGAGTGGTATTGTTTATGAATGAAGAAAATGGAGTGAAAGGCGGTACCAAATATGCTGAAGTTGCCAAAGAAACCAAAGAAAACCACATTTTTGCTATGGAAAGTGATTCGGGTGGTTTTTCTCCCCGTGGTTTTACCATTGATGCTGATGCTCCTACTTTTAATAAAATTAGCAGTTGGAAGTATTTGTTTGAACCTTATTTGATACATGTTTTTGAGAAAGGGTATACCGGAACCGATATTGATCCTTTGAAATCAGAGAATTTGGTTAAGGTCGAATTGCATCCTGATTCGCAACGTTATTTTGATTACCATCATGCTGCCAATGATAAGTTTGATGGTGTCAATAAAAGAGAATTGGAGCTCGGTGCTGCTACTATGGCTTCGTTAATGTATTTGTTTGATAAATACAATTAAATAAAAAAACCGTCTCAAATCATGAGACGGTTTTTTTATTATATACTAATTACTTCTTTATAGCATAAATATTCCTCCAAAAGAAATGACTCTTTCTAAGAACATGAAATGTTGACTTGCGGTATCGTTTGTAATTGCTGTAGTTCTGATATCGGGCATATTAATATACCCACCTTTTAATTCCCCTTG
>CAIRMK010000129.1 GCA_903879645.1 uncultured Bacteroidota bacterium | reverse complement strand
TCAATTGGCTGCAAAATTGTATTTTTATCCCATATTTCAGCTTTTTTTAATTCCGTAGCACCACTATGCAATGAAAAAAAGCTAAAATCTGAAACAAAAACCCTAATTTTTCGCTTCAATCAAAAAAGTTTAAACGACTTCTTATAAAACTTTTAAAAAACACAACGACATGAAAAAAATACTGCTTTTCTCATTACTTGCTATTAGTACCCTTTCATTTGCTCAAGAAGCCAAGCCTAAAGAAAAAGAAGGTAAACGAAGTATTTATTTTGGAGGAGGATTTGTGAGCAATAGTAAGTTTGCTATTGACAATCAATTGGAAGCTAGTAATTTGCCGCAAATTCAAGCCAATGTTCCGGAGTTTGTATTTGGTTTAAATGGGTTTTTTGAGAAAGGATTTCTAGATATGGAGGTTTCTTCTAATATGTTTAAAAAATCAAATTCTGCTACGACTAGCAATGGGGCTAGAAGTAATTTACGTTTAAGAGGGCATTATAATATTGTAAACAATAATAATATTGTTTTTTCAGGTGGATTGAATTTAGCATTTACCTCAAATGATTTTAATGTCTATTCACAATCCAATCAAGTTGATATAAATAATCTAGCATCCAGTTCTACAAGCTATATCCGATTGAGAAACAATATGTTTTTTGCAGGACCTTCCCTTGGATTTGCAATTAAAAATAAAGGCGAACAATTGGTTCGTTTAAATGTTGGTTATGAATTTGCATTGATTACCGGAAAATGGAAATCAGATTATGCCAATGTTTCCAATTCAATGAATGAAAATGGACAAAGCCGATTGATGATTGGAGCTGTTTTTTTTATAAATAAATTATATAAATAAAAGAACCATCAAGCAACCGATCCTAATCCAAATGTAGAGTAATAAATCGGAAGCGTAATTTCTTAAAATAAATTAAAAGGGCTGTAAAAACAAGAGTTTACAGCCCTTTTTGTATTTGTTACTTTTAAAAATAATCGTTTTGGGATTCACCCCAAGACTTTCGGGATTCACCCCAAAACCTTCGGGGTCCACCCCAAGACCTTCGGGGTCCACCCCAGAACCTTCGGGGTCCACCCCAGAACCTTCGGGATTCACCTCAAGACCTTCGGGATTCACCCCAAGACTTCCGGTAGTCATACCCAAGCATTCGGTATTGATACCTAAACTTTCGGTAGTCATACCCAAGCATCCGGTATTGATACCCTAGCATTCGGTAGTCATACCAAGACTTTCGGTAGTCATACCCAAGCATCCGGTATTGATACCCAGACTTCCGGTAGTGATACCGTAGCTTCCGGTAATGATACCCAAGCTCTCGGTAGTGATACCAAAACTAGCGGTATTGCTACCCTAACTTTCGGGGTCTATCCCAAAATTGAAAAAATTATTAGATAAAAAGAGTTTTTATTTGGCGAAAGTCGATAAAATAACCGCAACCGATAGCCATACAACCCCGTGGATGAGTAAACATTTGGCATAACTTTGATTGCCATACAATTGTTTAATCAGATGAATCAT
>CAIRMK010000128.1 GCA_903879645.1 uncultured Bacteroidota bacterium | reverse complement strand
GAAGTTGACTTTTGAATTTGATTTTTTTTACACATGAATTATCTCTTCTTCAATCAATAAATCTTCTTTTCTAAAACGCAGAAAAACTTGTGCTACTGCGATCACATCTTTTTCACAATAGCTTACAATTCTGTCGATGTCTTTTTCTACATAAAAAACATGTCCCACTTGACTACCATCAATATCCCCTTTTGGAGAAGGAATTCCAAGAATTTTTGTTAATAATTTTAATGAGGTAAAATGTTTATAGTCGCCAAATTTCCATAATTCTAACGTGTCTAAATGTGCAATCTCCCAAGGTTTTTTTCCAAATAAATTGAGTTTATTCGGAATGGAAACTTGGTTGATTATCATTCTTCTAGCAATGAATGGGAAATCAAATTCTTTTGCATTATGACCGCAAAGAACATACTGAGGTGCGTCGAAATGATTGCTCAGTAAATTATTAAAGTCTACTAAAATTTTCTTTTCTTCTCCAAAGAATGAGGTTACTCTAAAGTTCCTTATATCTCCTTTGACTACAAAATAGCCAACGGAAATGCATACTATTTTTCCGAATTCAGCCCAAATTCCTGCTCGGTCATAAAACTCTTCTGCGGTAAATTCTTCTTTGCGTTGGTATTGGGTTTTGTGTTCCCAAAGGGATTTCATTTCATCATCAAGCGAATTGAAATATTCTTCTTGTGGAACCGTTTCTATATCAAGAAAAAGAATGTTGTCTAGGCGAATTTTTTCAATCATAATAGTTAGATTTTTAGACTTCTTAGAAAATTAGACTTCTACAAATCTAATAAATCTAACTTTCAAGATGACTACTTTAAAATAAACTTTGTTGATTTGTTGGGTTTTCATGTTCCAAAAGCCACTTTTTACGCCATAATCCACCTGCGTAACCGGTTAATGATCCATCTGTTCCAATAACGCGATGGCATGGAACTACAATCCAAAGTGGGTTTTTACCGTTCGCCGATGCGGCTGCTCGAATCACTTTAGGGTCTCCTAATTTTTTTGCTAAATCAAGATAAGAAATGGTTTTGCCAAATGGGATTTTGAGTAATTCCTGCCACACTTTTTGTTGAAAATCGGTTCCTTTTGGGTTTAATTTGAAGCTGAAATCGTTTCGTTTTTCAGAAAAATAATCTTGTAATTGACTTACTGCTTCTTGTAATTCATTAGGGATTGTAATGGATAGTTCTCCTTCTGATAAAATTGAAATTATGGATATTCCTTCTTCATCACCAACTATTTTGGCAATTCCTAAAGGAGTTTTTATAAAGGCAACTTGAGACATTTACGACTTATTTGAAACGTAAATATATTAAAAATCACAAAGCCAAAAAGAAATAGCTTTTGACTTTGTGATTCTAACAAAACATGAAGTTTTTTATTTGGCTTGGCTTAAAACATATTGTTCTAATGATTGTCTTTCTTCGTCAGTAAATGTTTTTGTTAATGCAAAATTAGTTTTCATCACTTCAAATTGAGTTGGGTCAACTAATGGTTTTTCATCTCCTTTTAAGAAGGTTGCGATACTTGCATTTTTTTCTTTGTAAATTTTTGAAATGTCTTGTAAACTTGGCCCTACTAGTTTTACATCAGGTTTATGACACGTTATACAAATTCCTTTTCCTTCAAAGATTTCTTTTCCTTTTTCTGCTAATGGGAATGCTGAATTATTTGGTTTTGTGGTTACTGTGGTTTCTTTTTTACCAAAATTTTGGTCGTCCTTTTT
>CAIRMK010000127.1 GCA_903879645.1 uncultured Bacteroidota bacterium | reverse complement strand
TATATGCTACTCTACATAAAATATATGGTCAGTCTACGTTGCAAAATGTTAGTAAAGGAAGAGCTAAAAAGACTTGGTTTGCAATATGTTATTGTAGATTTGGGTATGGTAGAAATATTAGAAGATATATCGCCTTCTAAATTTATTGAGTTAAAAAAAAACCTTGCTATTTCAGGGTTGGAACTGTTGGATGATAAGAAATCCATTCTAATAGAAAAAATTAAAAATGTTATCATTGAAATGGTGCATTATACGGATGAAGTACCCAAAGTAAATTATTCGGATTATATCAGTGAAAAACTGCATCATGATTACACCTATTTGTCCAATGTCTTTTCAGAAGTGAAAGGGATCACGATACAACAATTTATTATTTATCATAAAATTGAACGGGTTAAAGAGCTGCTATTGTATGATGAAGTTAACCTAACTGAAATCTCCTATATTCTTAACTATAGTAGTGTAGCCCATTTGTCTAATCAGTTTAAAAAGGTAACGGGTTTGTCACCAACATTTTTCAAACAGTTGAAACAAAAACGCAATCAGAATTTGGAAAACGTATAGTTTCATAAATAACTTATAGAAAGCACTATTTCATTATAGTGCTTTTTTTTGTTTTTAAAAATCTGTAAATGTGAGATATATGTAATAATTAGAAATTTGATTGTAATACTTTATGACGCTTATGCACGCATCTTTGTACTATAAGAAAGCAACATTTAATTAATCATTATCATGGAAGCAAAACACAACAAGAGTAAGGAAGCTTTAAAAATTTCTGGAGATTGGAGCCAACAAGCCGATACATTAAAAGATAACTATCCTAAACTTACCGATTCGGATTTAAAATTTGAACGAGGAAGAGAAGATGATTTGATTAAGAGAATGGAATTACGTCTTCACAAAAAACGTGAAGAGATCATTAACATCATTAAAAAAGTGCAACCTGCAACAGTATAATTTTGACTTGATTATGTGGGCAACGTAGAATTTACGTGATACTACGAATACATGTAAGAGCCAAGTAAAAGCGCAGGAATTTTAAATTCCTGCGTTTTTTTTTATTCTTTTAAATCCAAACATTATGATAAAAGTAACAAAACACGGTGTCATCCTAAAAAAAACAGACTTGTCATTTGAAAATGATAGTGTGCTCAATCCAGGAATATATCAAGAAGGGAATACGCTTCACATGTTGTATCGAGCGGTTAGAAATGGAAACTATTCGACTATTGGATATTGTAAATTAGAAGGGCCATTAACAGTCGTAACGCGTGATAATACACCTTTAATGATTCCCTATTCAGAAGATGCTTCCAAAGGAATTGAAGACCCACGAATTGTAAAGATTGATGGCGTATACTATATAACCTATACTGCCTATAATGGTATTAATGCGCTAGGCGCTTTAGCTACCTCTACCGATTTAAAAACGTTTGAGCGAGGCGGGATTATCGTTCCAAGAATTACTTTCGACGAATTCAAGCTATTGGCAGAATGTAATAATTTGGTGAATGCTAAATATTTCCGTCATGTGCGTCACTTTGAAGTTAATGAAGGCATTTATTTATGGGATAAAGACGTACTCTTTTTTCCAAGGAGGATAGGAGGTAAGTTGGCTTTTTTCCATCGCATCCGTCCAGGCATTCAGTTGGTTATGGTCAATAGTTTGGACGAACTGACAAAAGAATATTGGGATCAGTACT
>CAIRMK010000126.1 GCA_903879645.1 uncultured Bacteroidota bacterium | reverse complement strand
GTCACATTGAGTTCTCGTAAGAACCGTTGCCTGAGGTTTTCGAAGGCATCGGTTCTGGCTCTCGAAGCCACAATTAACCCAACACCTCCAACAAAACGTTATTATATTTATTGATATTAATCAACCGTAAATTCAAATCAATTTGCGTGTTTTTGCTGTCTTTTTTCAAGTAAGATATCATTAAATACAACGCCTCAATTAACTTTTCAAGATCATACCCAACGATTCGTTTTATCTTATGCTTTTCAGCTACTTCTTCGGTTACTTTTTTTCTTGATATAGCCGTATAAGGCATTTCATAGCGCACTGCAGCCGTTAGTTCTTCTATATCTAGCATGTCAATAATCAACAACCTACGCTCTCGGTCTATGGATGCCGACTTATCTATGTCTGCCAGTATTTTTTTATTCAGTTTCAACTCTGTTTTTAGTGCCCGTTTTAGGGCAGCTGCTCTAGTGGCAAGCTTGGCACTATCTTTTGCCAAATCATAGATTTCTTTAATGACACTCATGTAAATTTATTTTAAAGACTATAAACCCAATAGCTTGAATATACAACCCTTGATATTATCTTGATTAACAAATATAAAAAAAAACTACAACTTTTTATTGTTGCAGTTTCTAGTTCTTTTACTCATTTATGTAAATCTATTTTAAAACAAATCAATTCGAACGCGAAAGGATTCGCGCTCGATCGGGGAATCTCATAAAGAAGTATCTATCTATTAAACCAATTTTGAATACTTCTCATAAATAGCATTCATAGATTTCTTAGAACCTACTTTTTCTCCCTCAAATTTTTCTATTAGTTTTTTAAAATGATATAATGATTTCTTCTTTTGTTCAATATCGTTCTTGTAATCTTCTAATATATTTTCTAAAAAATAGTTAGAAGTGTAAGTATTTAAGCCCCATGTAGGTTTCTCTCCAGTAATTAAGTAGCTGTAATACAAATAGTAATCTCTAGCAGAACCAAAATTGATATGAAGTTCTTCATGTATTTTTTGTCTTGCTTCATTGGGTGTTATTTTACCGTCAAAAGCTTGTTTGGAATACTTATAACAATCGGGTATCACTTTATTTGGTATTTTCATCTGATTAAAATATTATTTTTATGCAGTCCTCCCATAAACACTATTCATCCCACCAGGATAATTACTATAAATATGCTGATACACATTTATTGTTTTTGTTCCCACTTCCTCATCGGTATAGCTTTCCTGTGGCAACCACTGCAACGTGTCATAGATAATAGTTTTCACTTGAGCGGTTAATTGTCTACTTTCTCTCCATCTATCTACTCGAAGTTTTTCTTCTTTAAGTTTCAGTAATACATCTACAGAAACCTTCTTAACTTCTTTCAATTCTTTAGTTGAAAGTTCTTTGCCAGATTTTAGTAAATCAAATATTGCTAATGATTCTTGGTCTAATTCTTCTCTAAAAGCTCTGGCTTCTTCAAAAGTCAAGTCTTGAATAAAGTCATTCAAAGTATTGAAAGCATTAATGGTATCTTCCAAACTTTTACCTTGGTTGTATTCTTTTATAATTTCTTGATAGCGTTCATAAAAAGCAATGCGCAACGGATTCTCTTTCAACATTTGTTCCAACTTCATTTCCACCGCCCTCTGCAAATCATAGACTAAAGTATTTTTCTTTTGGGTCTTTGCAAAAGCAGCTTTCAGCTTATCAAAATCTAATTTCGATAAATCAACATAAACACCATCAGGTTCTTTTGCAGCATTTTCATCAATAACAATACTCTCATTAACGATTTGTTGCAATTCCATAATAATGGAAATTACATCAGCCGATTTAGTTTGTTGATTTAATTGTTGATATATAGCTTCAATAGCATTGAACTGTCTTACGAATGGTTTTACTTGAACTTCTGGATATAAAGCATGATATTTTCTGAACACATCACGAGCCATAACTTCAAACTTGGTTCGTGTCGTTTCATTCAAACAAACGCAATCTACTGCTTTTTTAATTTTAGCAATCTTCTCCATTGGTTTGGCATCGGCTTTGCTTAAATCATTTAAGTCAAAACCTAATTCGGTCAAGTAACCTTTTGTTTGTTTAATGGTTTCTTTCAGTTCAACAGCCAATCCTTCTAATAACTCAAAAGGTCTTTCTGTACCACCAATGGCTCCACCATTTCCAGTACTAGAACCGCCTTCGCCATAAATAGAATAGGCTTTTTCTAATTGTTTATAGACATTACCATAATCTACAATCAAACCATTTTCTTTTTCATCATCATACACACGATTGGCTCTAGCAATAGTTTGCATTAATGTATGACCTTTGATAGGTTTGTCTAAATAGACTGTTGAGATACAAGGCGCATCAAAACCCGTAATCCACATAGCACAAACAATCGCTAATCGAAACGGATTTTCTTCGTCTTTAAATTCCTTTTCTAAATCGCGTTCTACTATTTTTTTTCTATGTTGTGCAATGTCTAAATTCATTTTTCGGAACTTATCCACTTCGTTTTGTTCTGCACTTACTACAACGCAAACTTCGGTTTCTTCAACCTTTTTGAGTTTACGTTTTAAATCTTGTTGTTCTTCAATATCGTTGGCATCTTTAATTCGTTGATTCAATTCTGCAACATATTGAGGCCAGTATTTCATCATCAAATCATACATTCTAACTGCGGTAGGTTTATCCAAAGCTACTAACATTGCTTTTCCTTGATAACCACGTTCGTTAAAATGCCAAACCAAATCTTTGGCTATATCATCCAAACGTTTTTCAGCCGTTAAGATGACATAATCTCTTTGGAACAAGTAGG
>CAIRMK010000125.1 GCA_903879645.1 uncultured Bacteroidota bacterium | reverse complement strand
GATAGTGTTATATTTGTAGCTCCATTTATATTTTTATTTTATCAAATTTTAGATTATGTTTCATAAAGAAGGCGCAAAAATTATTTTTATTTCATTAGCATTATTTGTAATATTATTATTGGTTTCTCCATTGGTTTTTTCAAATCCTTGGGTATTAAAACCAATTCAAATTTTATTACTTTTACTATTATTACTTATTCTGCAATTTTTCAGAAATCCAAATAGAGATTTAGAAGTTAATGATTATAATATTATTGCTCCTGTTGATGGGAAAGTTGTAGTTATAGAAGAAGTTTTCGAACCAGAATATTTCAAAGATAACCGTTTACAAGTTTCAATTTTTATGTCGCCGATAAACGTACATGTAACTCGTTATGCAACAAGCGGAAAAGTAAAATATAGTAAATACCATCCAGGAAAATATTTGGTTGCTTGGCACCCAAAAGCAAGTACTGAAAATGAAAGAACAACAGTAGTTATTGAAAATAGAATCTTCGGAGAAATAATGTACCGTCAAATTGCTGGAGCATTAGCCAAACGTATTGTTAATTATGCTGAAGAAGGAATGAATGTTAGACAAGGGCAAGATGCAGGATTTATAAAATTTGGATCTAGAGTAGATTTATACTTTCCAATTGGTACAACTATAAATGTTAAAATTGGACAAAAAGCTATTGGAAATAGAACTATTATTGCAACGAAATAAATGCAAGAAAAAGATTTAGATACCCGCTTTGAAGAAGCCGTTGAACTGGCAAACACAATGACTCAAGCAGAGTTACCACAAGATGTTCAATTGCGATTGTATGCCCTATACAAACAATCTACCCATGGCACCATCAATAGTAGGGTTTATCCCGTTTATGATTTAAGAAATGCTTTCAAGATGAATGCTTGGATGCAAATAAGTCATCTAACTCAAGAAGAATGCAAAGAATTATATATTGAAGCTATTACTTCATTAGCTAAAAAAAGATAATATGAAAAAAGTTATTTTCCTTTTATTCTGTGCTCTTTTCATCCTTTCTATAGGTTCCTGTAAAAGAAAAAAATACACTGAAGTGGTAGAAGTTCCACTTCCCACAGCCCAACAAAAAATGACTATTGGTTCCCCAGATGATGTCAAAGCCGAATCTGGAGCATTTGAACTTACCAAACTTACTTATGGTTATGATGCTCTTGCGCCTAATATTGATGCTATGACAATGGAGCTTCATTATTCAAAACACTATCTAACCTATACTAATAATCTAAATAAGGTTTTGGCAGGTACAGAATTAGAAAAAATTGTAATAGAAGAAATTTTTAAAAAAATGGATATGAATAATACCGAGTTGCGCAACAACCTAGGTGGTTATTACAATCATACTCTATTTTTCAACATCCTTGGAGCCAAAAAAAATGGAAAACCAGCTGATACGTTGGCAAAGACTATTGATAAAGATTTTGGTTCTTTTGATAATTTTAAAATAAAATTTGAAGAGGTTGCCGAAAAACAATTTGGATCTGGGTGGGCATGGTTGGTTGTTGATAAATCTGGCAAATTACAAGTCACGAGTACTCCAAACCAAGACAATCCTTTAATGCCACATGCTGAAATTGCTGGAACTCCAATTCTTGCACTCGATATATGGGAACATGCTTATTATTTGAATTATCAATATAAAAGAAAAAAATATATTGATACGTTCTTTACAATAATCAACTGGAAAAAGGTCGGTGATAACTATAAAGAAGCAATTAAAAAATAATATAGCTCAACATTTAAGTGAATAACAAAAAAATGCCTCACAATTTGCGAGGCATTTTACTATTTAAAACTTTCTTAAATTAGATTTTAAATCTTTTTCTATCTGTTTCTGTCAAATAAATTTTTCTCAAACGAATAGATTTTGGTGTAACTTCAACATATTCATCTTTTTGAATATATTCTAAAGCTTCTTCCAAAGAAAAAATAATTGGAGGAGTAATCCTTGCTTTCTCATCATTTCCTGACGAACGAACGTTAGATTGTTTTTTCTCTTTAGTTACATTTACACACATATCATCACTACGAGAGTTTTCGCCAATTACTTGACCTTCGTAAATTTCTGCATTTGGTTCAACAAAAAACTTACCACGATCTTGCAATTTATCGATAGAGTAAGGAATAGCTTTTCCTTTTTCCATAGAAATTAATGAACCTTTGTTACGTCCAGAAATTTCTCCTTTGTAAGGCTCATACCCTATAAAACGGTGTGCCATAATAGCCTCACCAGCAGTAGCAGTAAGTAATTGGTTACGCAATCCAATAATTCCACGTGATGGAATATTAAATTTTATCACCATACGCTCTCCTTTAGTTTCCATACTCAGCATTTCTCCTTTACGTAAAGTAACAAACTCAACAGCTCTTCCAGAAAGAGTTTCTGGCAAGTCAATTGTTAATTCCTCGATTGGTTCACATTTTTTACCGTCAATTTCTTTAATGATAACTTGTGGTTGACCAATTTGTAACTCATATCCTTCTCTTCTCATTGTTTCAATAAGAACAGATAAGTGAAGCACTCCACGTCCAAAAACCATGAATTTATCTGCAGAATCAGTTTCTCCTAACTTCATCGCTAAGTTTTTTTCTAATTCTTTAGTTAAACGGTCTCTAATATGGCGAGAAGTAACAAACTTACCTTCTTTACCAAAGAAAGGTGAATCATTAATTGTAAACAACATACTCATTGTAGGTTCATCAATGGCAATTGTTTGTAATGCTTCTGGATTTTCGAAATCGGCAATAGTATCCCCAATTTCAAAACCTTCAACTCCAACAATTGCACAAATATCACCAGCTATAACTTCTTGCACTTTTTTACGCCCAAGGCCTTCAAAAGTATGTATTTCTTTGATTCTAGATTTCATTATTGCACCATCTCTTTTTACTAAAGAAATTGGCATACCTTCCTTTAGTACTCCTCTTTCAAGACGACCAATAGCAATACGTCCTGTAAAAGCAGAGAAATCTAATGATGTAATCAACATTTGAGGAGTTCCTTCTGATACTTTTGGTGCTGGAACATGTTCCACAACCATGTCTAAAAGAGGTTCGATATTATTAGTCATATTTTCCCAATGGTCGGACATCCAATTATTTTTAGCCGAACCATAAACTGTTGGAAAATCCAATTGCCATTCTTCTGCACCTAATTCAAACATCAAATCAAAAACTTTTTCATGAACTTCTTCAGGAGTACAGTTTTCTTTATCCACCTTATTGATAACCACACAAGGTTTTAGCCCTAAATCGATTGCTTTTTGCAAAACAAAACGAGTTTGAGGCATAGGTCCTTCAAAAGCATCTACTAAAAGGCAAACACCATCTGCCATATTTAGTACACGCTCTACTTCACCACCGAAATCGGCGTGACCAGGAGTATCAATAATATTGATTTTTGTTCCTTTATATACAACTGATACGTTTTTAGAGGTAATTGTAATACCTCTTTCTCGTTCTAAATCGTTATTATCAAGTATTAAGTCACCTGTATTTTCATTATCACGAAAAAGCTGACAATGGTACATAATTTTATCAACCAAAGTAGTTTTACCATGATCGACGTGGGCAATAATTGCAATGTTTCTAATTGATTCCATCTGATTTTTTTAGGAGGTGCAAAGGTACACTTTATTTTGATAAAAAAACCCTAGCATCAATAGTTTACATTTTAATAACTCCTATTAAAAAAAAGTTTAAAAAGATATTTTTGGTTAAAAAACATTTTATTGTGTTTTTTTTTTTTATTTTTGAGTAATGAAAAATAATTACAATAAAACTTTTTTTACTTATTTTCTAGTTATTCTACTTTTGGTTTTTACTAGCCAAAGCCTTATCATAAATTTTTCTTTAAAAAATAATTATATAATTTACACTTCCTTTAGTAGCGTAATCATTGCTATAATAGCTTTTTTATTTTTTAAAATGGCAATTAATAGAAATAAAGAATACATTAATAATCTAGAAATCGAGTTTGAAGAACTCTCAAAATCTAATGAGAGATATGACATTGTTGCAAAAGCAACAAGTGATACTATATGGGATTGGGACATCAAAACAGGAAGTTTCATTTGGAACAAAGGTATTCAAGGAGTATTTGGCTACAAAAAAGAAGATGTTGGAGATAATCTTCAATGGTGGTTTGACAAAATACATCCAGAAGATAGTTTAAAAATATCAGTAAAGCTATATTCATTTATTGCAGAAAAATCTGAAAAATGGCAAGATGAGTATCGCTTTTGTTGTGCTGATGGGACTTATAAATATATTTTTGATAGAGGTTTTTTAGTGAAAGATGAAACCGATACTATTGTAAGAATGATTGGTGCAATGCAAGATGTAACCAAACAAAAAGAAGAAGAGCAAAGATTAAAATTACTAGAAACTGTAATTACTCAAACAAAAGACACTGTTATTATAACTGAAGCGAGTGGAACAAATACTGAAATTCCAAATATAGTATACGTAAATCCTGCTTTCACAAAAATGACAGGCTATACTACAGAAGAAGTTATTGGTAAGTCTCCAACAATATTTATGAGTAAATATTCTGTTAAAAACGAATTAAAAAAACTTGCTGAAGCACTAAAGAAAAAAGAAGAATTTTCATTTGAATCAATAAACAAAAGAAAAAATGGAGAAGAATATTGGGTTAATTTCATGATGATTCCAATAACCGACAAGGATAATATTCATTCACATTGGATTTCAATTCAAAGAGATATTTCAGTTGAAAAAGAACGTGAAAAAGAAAGAGAACACCTTATCAGTGAATTAACACAAAACAATAAAGATTTAAAACAATTCTCTTATATTACTTCACACAACTTAAGAGCACCATTATCCAATTTAACAGGACTATTAAATCTTGTTGAAGACATTCCTATTGAAAATTTAGAATTAAAGGAAATAATAAATGGTTTTTCCAAATCTACTAATCAATTAAATGAAACTATAAATGATTTGGTTAATGTTATTATCATTAAAGACAGTCCATCTATACAAAAAGAAAATATCGTAATTAAAGATGTTTTTGAAAATGTTTTTGACCAATTAAGTTTTTTAATTGGTTTGAAAAAACCAATAATTAAAATGAATTTGGACGAGAAACAAACAATAAACTTAAACAAATCATATATAGAAAGTATCTTGCTGAACTTAATGACAAACTCATTACGTTATTTTGACCCTAAAAAACAATTAAAAATCCAAATAGCTTCTAAAAAAACAGATAATGAAACCATATTAACTTTTAAAGACAATGGAATTGGAATTGATCTAGAAAGAAATAAAGACAAAATATTTGGTTTATACCAGCGTTTTCATGACTACCCAGACAGTAAAGGACTTGGTCTATATTTAGTAAAATCTCAAGTAGAATCTATGGGAGGAAAAATCAGTGTTGAAAGTCATGTAGGTGAAGGAACAACTTTTACTATAACATTTAAAAACAAATAAAAGATGTTTAATAAAATTTTATGTGTAGATGACGACCCAATAACTCTTATGCTATGCAAAAAAGTAATTGAAAAAGCAGAATTTTCAAAAAAAATTGATACTGCTAATAATGGTGAAGATGCACTAACTTACTTTGACAAGCTCAAAATTGAACTTGAAAACAACCCAAGCATCATTTTACCAGAGTTGGTGTTTTTAGACTTGAATATGCCCGTAATGGGGGGATGGGAATTTTTAGATCTATTTTTAAAAGAGGAATATTATTTCTTTTTCCCAAATTTAAAAGTTATTGTTCTATCTTCTACAATAGATCCAAAGGATATTGAAAAGTCAAAATTATATCCCATGGTTATTGATTTTTTATCAAAACCAATAACAAAAGAAATGTTAAACTCTTTGAGTTAGTAATTTAAACATTAAAGAAATTTAAATATAAAAGAAAAGCTCCCTTTTTAGGGAGCTTTTCTTTTAAAGCAAAAAAGTTTGCAATATTATAATTTTGAAACGTGCTTAGTTAATTTTGATTTTAAATTAGAAGCCTTATTATCATGAATAATGTTTTTCTTAGCTAATCTATCAATCATAGAGATTACTCCTGACAATTTTGCTGCAGCATCAGATTTATCAGTTGCTAATCTTAATGCTTTTATTGCATTACGAGTAGTTTTGTGCTGATATCTATTTAACACTCTTTTCTTTTCGTTACTTCTAATTCTTTTTAAAGCTGACTTATGATTTGCCATTTTTTCTAATATTTTTTTAAATAAAATAATTTTTTGTAGCCCGTAGGGGAATCGAACCCCTCTTACCAGGATGAAAACCTGGCGTCCTAACCGATAGACGAACGGGCCATCTTTCTGAATGCGGATGCAAAAATACAACTATTTTTTATTTACACAATAGTCAAGCAAAAAAATATTTATTTTAATATGCTTTCGCAAAAAATACTCTTCCTTCAGATTTGTTTCCTGTCAAAACACATTCTCCAATTTCTTGCTTTCTATTAAGTGGAATGCATCTAATAGTAGCTTTTGTTAATTCTTTTATTTTTTCTTCGGTTTCAGCTGTACCATCCCAATGTGCAGATACAAAACCTGTTTTATTTTCCAAAACAGATTTAAATTCCTCAAAAGTTTCAACTTCCGTAATATGTTCATTTCTAAAGTCTAATGCTTTGTTGAATAAATCATTC
>CAIRMK010000124.1 GCA_903879645.1 uncultured Bacteroidota bacterium | reverse complement strand
TGAATCTCTCACAGATCCAAGGATCGTATCTTGTAATGATATGTCCAACATTATGTCTTTTCCAAATTGAATAGAACAGATTTTCATAGCTAAAAGTACATTATTCCTAATGTACAATTCATCACCTCCTTTGGTTATTTTAAAAGGACTGTTCTGTTCGCTCAATATTTTTTCAGATGCTTTCATTTTATTATATTATACAAATTTATTTTCTATTCAATCGTTTCCCGATCACATGAGTTAAATAAGCCGTCCCTGAACCAATTAAAGCACCCACAATCACATCTGACGGGTAATGCACACCTAAGTACATCCGGGAGTATGCTACTGTGCCTGCCCACATAAAAGATGGTAAAATGATGTACCACCTGGGATATGTTAAACTTACAAAAGTAGCTGTATTAAAAGCACTGGACGAGTGACCAGACGGAAATGATGGGTCTAGAGTAACCACCCTGGATTTATTTAATACGTCTTTATAAGTCACAAACGGTCGTTGACGGTTTACGGTGTGTTTTAAAACGTCTGTTAAACCAATAGTGACTGCCGTTGATCCAATCAGCAAACAGGTGTTTAATATCATTTTGTCATCCTTCTTTACTGTTCCTATTGTCCCAATAGTCAATGGTACTGCTACCATAATAAAAAAGGTAGAGTTAGATACATCTCTAAAGAATCCGTCGGTGACTAGTTCATGAGGAGTATTAATTTGCCTGAGCAGGTGTACATCTAGGTTTTGGGCTTTTACTCTGCAACATATATTTACAAGTATGAGTATTATAATCCATAGCAGTATTTGAGTTTCCCAATGTATTCTACCTTGTTTTTTCATTAGTATATTGTTAAAATTTATTCCATTCTAAGTCCCAATCTATTAACCCGACTTTTAATGCATCATGGATAGTTGCCTTTGGGGTTTCTTTGAGAAATATCATAGCTGTTGCAAAAACTTCTGTTTCCATCTGATACTTTCCAGCAAGTTTTAATGCTTTATTAACATCGTCTATTACAGTTTCTGTAAATTCCAATATGTAAGTTCCTTTTAAATCGCTTGGCATGGTTATTGTAGATAATTTTCATACTTTTTAAGAAATTCCTTATATTTTCCATAAGTGGTTTTGCTTCTTATGGTTCCTTCTTCAACTCGTTTGATAAAATATTGAATCAATTCCACTGCTTCCTGTAAAAGCAATTCTTCTTCTGTAAAATGAACTTCTTGTTTTTGGACTTTTAGATTTTTCATATGTTATTATTTTTTGGTTCTCCTACAATACTCAGCTATCAAAACAGAATCTGAGTTTACTATTTTTAATTTTGGGAATAGTCTTTTTGCAACACTATCAGCAGCTTTCTTTAATTGCTCTTTTTTCAGTCCGGATGGTAATAATGCTTTTTGCCATTCTTTAGAATCAATAAATTGATATGGAATTTCTAATAATTCTAATAAAATTTCAGTGGCTTCTACACATCTAAGAGCAGAAACAGAAGCATTCCATCTCATAGGATTAACCATAGGACGTTCAATCATACAAAAAGAATTTTGACAGGTAAATAGAATATCTCTTAATACAATAAAATCAATCCTATTGATAAATGCTTTCTTTTTAGTATAATTAAGATGGTTTTTAATAGGTGTATTAATATGAATAATCACATTAGTTCTCTCATCAAGAATTGTTATTGCTCCTGATACACC
>CAIRMK010000123.1 GCA_903879645.1 uncultured Bacteroidota bacterium | reverse complement strand
CAAAACACTTCGGCTATAGCCTGAAATACAGCTTTTTTAGCAAGTGTATCGAGCGAGGAATAGCTGTTTTTAGTATAGTCTAAAAGTTCTTTAACATAGTCTTCTATGCTGGTTCTATCCCTGCCACTCATTTCTATAAACCAAATCTTGTAGGCTTTAAATCGGATCTTGGGATAAATAAATAGGGCTTCTATTTCGTTGTTTTCAAAAGGAGTCGAAACGTAAATCTTTTTGCCCACAGCCATTGCTTTGTCTTGATCACCTTGAAGATAGTAGTAGCGAAACAAAACCGATTGAGAAAAGACAAAATCCTGCAAATCGTGTAAGGTAAAGCTGGGTTTTAAATTGTTTGCATATAAACTATAGGCATAATCTGAGTCCTTTATCCTAAAAGCGGGATCAAAAAGATATTCTAATACATATTGTTTTACAAAATTATTTTTGATGAAGGTGGTAAAGAAACGTTTTTGGTTTTTAACTTGTTGCAAACTGTCAAAAACATCCAATCCTACCCGAAATTGGTGATCATAGCTTTTATCTGAAAGACTTTCAAAATAAGCTTGTAAAGGTTTGTCGGCTTCTAACGCGATACATTGATAAAGCAATCCATTTTCATTAATACTTTGCTTGTTTATTATTTTCAGGTTGTTCTGACTCTCATTAATTGTGGCTTCGGAGAAATCTTCCCAACTAGAAAACCCAATATAAGCAACCAGTATGTTTAGAGTATTTTTATAAGGAACAATTCCTGAATAATTTACAAACAATCTATACAAAGTAGTTTCAGAAACACTACCGAAACCTGCTAACAATAAAATTTCGCTTAACTTTTTACAATCGGGTTTGCTGGTAATTCTAAAGCACAATTTCACTTCAATTTGGCTTTTCAGTTCCAAAATTCCAAAAGAACTCAAAGGGTACTGTTTCCTCATCAAAAAAAGAAATTAATTTTTAAAAATGTTGAAAGCAAATATACATTGTTTATTGATTATCAAACTCTTTGGTAATATTAATTTTAATGAATGAATTCTTTAAAAAAAAATTACAACAACAATAAAAATCCTCCGATACTAGCAAAGACAATTAAAATATAGTCTTTGAGATGCAATTTTTCTTTGAAAAAGTAAAGTCCAACTGCTACTGTAATGAGTTCAAATAGCAATCCGATCAGAATATTCAAACTCACTTGAAATTGGGTGAGTGTAAAATTACTTAACAAAGTGCCGCCTGCAACTAGAAAGCCCATTAGCAAACAAAACAAGGAACTGCGCCTATCTACTTTCGGAGGATACAGCCTTTTTTCTTTGAAAATAAGCAACCCAACGCAAGAAATTAAAACACATATTTCTAGTATAATACTAAAGGAAAGTACATCAAATTTTTTTATTGGAATAAGATAAAATACAAAAGAAATCCCCCAAAAGAGACTAAATAACAACACTAGAACAACTTCCTTAGACATTTGGAACTGCCTCAATTTCTCTTTCTGATGCACTAAAAGTCCTATTGAAATAAGAGCTAAAGCTCCGTATTTTGAATTACTTAATGTTTCGCCATAAACCATCAAAGATGTTAAAAATGAAAACGCAGAAGAAACCACAACCAGTGGTGCTGCAATACTATACCTTCCTATTTGCATTGCATTCGTATAGAAATAAAGTCCCCAAAAGCTAAACAAACAAATGCAAACACAGATGATCCAATCCGTTATACTAATTGTTGCAAACTCAAGTGGTTTAAAAAAATCTAGCTCAAAAAAACGTGCAAATAATGCAATTGCCGAAAGAAAAAATAAGCTGGCAATAACTCGAAAGAAAATAAAATGATAATTCTTTCTTTCGCCCATCAATATTTTTTTCCAGATAATTCCTGAACCTAAAAAAAATAACGAGGAAAGAATTTTTAGAAAAATAGAGGTTTTGAATTCAAGCATACTGTGTCGTCCTGAAAAAAGTTTACACTTATTAATACTAATCCTGTAATAAGTTTACACTAAAATTTAATCCTAGAATAGGTTTACAGGTACACAAACATAGTTTAATTCTTCCAAGGTTACTACCTACGGTTTAGGTAATAGAGTTTATTATAAAAGAGGGGAGCTAAAGAAATCTTTAATTAAAATTAATTAGTTAAATAATAGCTGCATTTT
>CAIRMK010000122.1 GCA_903879645.1 uncultured Bacteroidota bacterium | reverse complement strand
CCATTCCGAAAATGGAATGGTTTTTTTATTTTGAAAAGAAGCTTATTTCTTTTTGTTTTTGGCTTTCTTTTTGTTTTTTGCTGTCGCTTTTTCTAGTTTTTTGGCTTTCGCTTTCTTAACCTTTTTTGCTTTCGCTTTTTTATCTTTCGCTTTCTTTTTGGCTTTTTTAGCTTTTTCCTTGTCTTTTTCTTTCTCTTTTTTCTTTTTCAATTTAAGCTTGTGTTTCGTTTTTTTTATTTTAGCTTTTTCCTTGTCTTTGTCTTTTTCTGATGTACTCATAATTTCTGTTGTTAGCGTTATTTCTTCAATTACAGAATTGTCTTCTTCAGAAATTACTGCTACCTCAACAGCAGGAGTTACTATAGTTTTGGACACTCTTGTACGTGGTTTGGGAGTCGCTTTGGGCGTTTCCGCATTTTGGTTCTCGATTACAGTAGCCTCTTGATTCTTTTGTGCTTCAGAATCGGCAGCCCCAGTAGAAATAGGTTGTTTTGTATTGTTTGCCATACTAAATGATTTTTTAATATATACTTATTGTTAACGTAATGTAAAGTTTATAGTAACAAATGTACTCTATAATACAATGCGCCAATGTTAAGTTTTCACTTGGACTAAAAACTTAACATTGGAAATAGTAATTATAGTCAATATACCCTGCAACAACAAGGCAAACATAGCTTAACACAATGGTAATGGTTTGGTAATCAAAAGCAAATCGCTTACCATTACATTTGTTTACTTTAAATGAGTAACATAAATAGTATCGTTGAAAAAAGCAGCACTATTTTCTACACTAACTCCAATAATGATTATTGCAATCACTAAGCGAATAATCATCTCCTTACCTCTCTTTATTGCAAACTTAATTAGTGTTTTAAATCTATTTAAAACATATAAATCCAATGGGTATGTCAAAAATTAAAAAAAGAAAAATTGATTTATTGGTGCTTTCGGATATTCACCTCGGAACCTATGGCTGTCAAAGCAAAGAACTTTTGAATTATATGAATAGTATCAAACCGAAGGTAGTGGTCCTAAATGGAGATATTATTGATATGTGGCAATTTAGCAAAAGATATTGGCCAAAGTCCCACATGCAAATAGTCCATAAGATTATCCATTGGCTAAGCAAAGGGGTCAAAGTATACTACATTACCGGTAATCATGATGAAATGTTACGAAAATTTGCGGGCTTCAAAATGGGCAAATTGAGTATTGAAAACAAATTAGTTTTGGATTTGGATGGCAAAAAAACTTGGATTTTTCATGGGGATGTTTTTGATGTAACCATGAAACATTCAAAATGGTTAACCCGATTAGGGTCACACGGATATGATGCACTGATTCTGATCAATGCTTTTTGCAATTGGATTTCTATAAAAATGGGAAAAGGCAAAATATCATTGTCTAAAAACATTAAGAATAGCGTTAAAAAAGCAGTCAAATTCATCAATGATTTTGAAAAAATAACAGCAGATATTGCCATTACTAATGGCTATGATTATGTATTGTGCGGACACATCCACCATCCAGAAATGAAAACGATCACAACCGAACACGGAGAAGTAATGTATTTGAATTCGGGGGATTGGATTGAAAATCTTACCGCTTTAGAATACAACAACAAAGAATGGAAGTTGTATAAATATGAGCCCGCCGATTTTAAAGAACCAGACCACAATACGGAAGATGCTTTAGTCTTAATGGAAAATGGACAAATTTTTGAAGAAATGTTAGGTTCATTTTTAAAAACCAAAGATATAATTACACCTTTAAATTTTAAATAATGAAAATTCTATATGCGGTTCAAGGCACGGGTAACGGCCATATTACTAGAGCGATGGAAATAATTCCATATTTACAAAAAAAGGGAGAGGTTGATATTCTATTCAGCGGAATTCAGTCGGATATTGAATTGCCCTTTAAAGTGAAATATAAATTCAAGGGAATGTCTTTTATTTTTGGTAAAAAAGGAGGTGTTGATTTTTGGCAGACATTTAAAAAACTCAATTCACTGAAATTGCTAAAAGAAATAAAAAATCTAGACTTAAAACCTTATGATTTAATCATCAGTGATTTTGAACCCATATCCTGCTGGGCGGCGATTAAAGCCAAAAAGGAAACTATAGGGTTGAGCAATCAAGTGGCAACACTACACCCTTTAGCACCAAAACCCAAAAAGCAAGATTTAATTGGGAAACTGGTGTTGCAAAATTATGCTCCTACTACTTATAATTATGGATTCCATTTTAAGCGTTTGGACGGTACTGTTTTTACACCCATAATCAGAAAACAAGTTCGCGAACTAATCCCAACGAACGAAGGTCATTATACAGTGTATCTCCCTTCCTATGATGACGATGAAATTATTAAACATTTAAAACTATTATATACTGAAAATTGGCAAGTTTTTTCTAAACATTATAAAAAAGGGAAACGAATAAAAAACATTACCACGTATCCTATTGATAGTGAATTGTTCTTAAAAAGTATGGCAAGCTGCAAAGGGATTCTTTGCAATGCAGGCTTTGGAACAGTAAGTGAAGCGTTATTCTTAAAAAAGAAACTAATGGCAATCCCGATGAAGAAACAATTTGAACAAGCCTGTAATGCGGCTTTACTAAAAGAAATGGGAGTACCCGTAATAAAAAAATTGAATTTAGACAACATCCCAAAAATTAAAAAGTGGCTAGCCGATGATGCTATTGTTGAAGTCGAGTATCCAGACAACGCCAAGGAAATAGTAGATTTGATTGTTGATAATCATACGGGGGGCAAAAAAATAAAAGCAAATCATGAGCCCAATAATTACCCCATATTTCAATAAGGATGACCAGTAATAAGTGTACTAAAGACGATTTTGGAAATGACTTTATTTGGGGTATTTCGACTTCTGCCCTACAAACCGAAGGGGCTTACAATCAAGATGGGAAGGGAAAATCAATTTGGGATGAATTTGTAACTAAAAAGAAAAAGATTTTCAATAACGATACCCATTTTGAAGCCGCAGATTTTTATAATCAGTACAAAACAGATATCGATTTAATAAAACAAATGGGGATACCTAACTTTAGGTTTTCTCTTTCTTGGTCGCGTATTTTACCCAATGGAATTGGAAAAGTGAATGAGGCGGGTTTGGCTTTTTATCATAAAGTAATTGATTATTGTCTTGCCAAAGGCATCGAACCTTTTGTAACGCTCTACCATTGGGATTTGCCGCTACCATTAGAAAAAATGGGCGGTTGGACGAATCGGGAAATCCTGCTTTGGTTTGAAGAATATGTGCGCGTTTGCAGCATTGCTTTTAAAGGAAAAGTAAAGTATTGGATGGTATTAAATGAGCCTATGGTTTTCACAGGTGGAGGTTATTTTCTTGGAATCCATGCGCCCGGGAAAAAAGGATTTAAAAACTTTATCCCAGCCATGCACCATGCTATGTTATGTCAAGCCATTGGGTTTAGAACAATCAAAGCGATAGATTCAACAGCTCAAGTGGGAACTACCTTTTCATGTTCATACATCACCCCACATACCAATTCAATAAAAGATAAAAATGCAGCCTATAGGGTAGATACCCTGCTGAATCGACTTTTTATTGAGCCAACATTAGGGCTTGGATATCCAATGGAGGCACTGCCTTTCTTAAAAAAAGTAAAACGGTTTTGCTTGCCTCAAGATGAGGAGTTGATGAAGGTAACTTTTGATTTTATTGGAATTCAGAACTATACTCGTGAAGTAGTGGCGCATTCTTTTTTTAGACCTTATATAAAAGCAAAAATAATTCCTGCTGACAAACGAAAAGTCTTTTATACCGCAATGGATTGGGAGGTGTATCCTGAATCCATTTATCAAATGATTACAAAATATGCCGCGTATAAAGAGGTAAAAAAAATACTGGTTACAGAAAATGGAGCATCATTTCCCGATGAACTAATTGACGGAGTTGTCAATGATCACCATCGGATTCATTTTTTAAATGCCTATTTAGAACAAGTGTTAAAAGCCAAAGCGAGTACTCCTAAAATTTCAGGCTATTTTGTGTGGTCACTCACCGATAATTTTGAATGGGCAGAAGGTTTTTAACAACGATTTGGTTTAATTCATATTGATTATACCACAAAAAAACGAACCATTAAAAACTCCGGCTGGTGGTACAAAGAATTTCTTAAAGAGAAATAAATAACATTTGGGTCAGGGAACTCTATTCCAAAAAAAAATCCATTCGGTTGAATGGATTTTTTTTTTGGAATTAAAATATAGTAACTCGTTTAGTGTAATCATTAATAACGTCAGTTCGAGTGTTTTTTGTGAAGTGAAACGGAACAAAAAAAGTATCGAGAACCTTTTTATTAATTCCACCCAATAGATATCTATTATTCTATAATTAATTTTTTAGTAATCCCCGCATCGGTTTTAACAAAGTAAATTCCTGAACTAAAAGTAATAGTCGTAATCGTAGAAGCATTTTTCTCACTCAAAATCACTTTTCCTGTTACGTCATAAACTTCTATGGTTTGAGGAGTACTTAAATGAACCAATTGTTTGTTAGTTGGGTTAGGAAACAACATAAAATCGTTATTAGCTAGTGCAAAATTTTGATTGGCCAAAGAAGCCACCGTTACGGATACATCATCCAAAGCAACTTGCGCTCTAGCCCCTGTGCCACTAATGTAATAATACACCCATCGGATTTGAACTAAAGCTTGTCCATTGCAACTAGAAGGCAATACTGTTGTTTCATTAGCTGACGTAGCATCGGCACCACTCAAATATTCTTGTGTAGTTGGAAACTCTAACCAGCCCGCATTTGGATTTCCAGCAGCAGTACCAATACGATATTGCATTCGCAAACCAAAAGCTTCAAGGTTTTGTAAAATAGTTCTCCCAGTCCAATTAATAGTGATTTGAGAATTAGTACTAACCCCAGTAGTAGAAAGTGCTAATACAATCGCACCGGTTCTACCGTTGGTTTCTGTAGTTCCAGAGGCTTGTGTAGGATTTGATCCATCGCAAACACCTGTATATTGTGAATTACTCGTATTAATCATTGAAATTCCATTGACGCCTTCTCCTGTAAAACGAGATCTTGAAGTTAAACTATACAAACAACTCCAATCTTCCACAAATAAAGTAGTCAAATCAGGATCGCCACTAGCATGGCACCACAATGCCATATTTGCTGGATAAGTCCCCGCCGCATTAGTATTGTCCCATTGTGTTAATACGGATGTTGTAGAAGCATCGGTGATGGCTAAAGGAACTGGATTAGTCACCGTGGGAGTGACACAATTGCCAGTTAAAGCAACATTTTGATCGGTAACTCCAGAAGCACTTACAACTAAATTACCTGAAAAACTACCAGCAGTAGTACTGTTCAATCGAACATATATTGGTGTGGTCAAAATAATTCCGGCCGTTGGCGTAAGCGATAAAGACGAAGTAAAACCAGAGGCAGAACTTAATGAAATCTCAAAATTTGCTGGAGCTGTAAGGCTAACATTCCCTAAAAGATTACTGCCAGAAACATTGACTGATTGACTTTGGGAAGGATAACCAATAACTTGTGTAAAAGTCAAGGCCGTTTGACTTAACGTAACTTGAGGAGCCGTTACATGTTGAATAGTAACATCGTCAATTACTAATTTAGCAGCAGTAGAAGTCCCAGTAGCACCCCGAGTAACGTAAAAACGAACTAATACATTGCTCTGATTATTAGCTTCTACAGGCAAAGAATAACTAAACGATGTAAAAGCAGTTTGATTAGCATTGGGTAAAGACGCAATTAATGAACTCCCTATCCAGGTAGTACCGCCATCAATTGAAGTGGTCATCGTTAAAACAGCATCTCTAGTACCTGTCCCATTCAACATCGATTTTGCAACGAAGCTTACCGCAACCGATTGATAGGAGGTCAAATTCAAGCTTACTTCGACATCTCCATTAAAAGAACTAGTTGGAATAATACTTAGGGCAGCTGGAGCTGAATTATAATCCGTAAGATCTTGAAATATCTTATTGGTCGCAGCAACGCTAGAACCGGTCCAATTAGGAATAAAGGTAGCTGGAGTTCCTTGGGTAAAAGTAGTGGTAAAACTTTCCGTAGCAGGAAGCGTATTGATTTGTGCAAATGTGGTTAATGCCACAAAGAAGAGCGATACAGTAATAAGTAATTTTTTCATCATATTAAGTTTGTTTAGTTACTACTTTTATTTCAGTTGAAATTGAAATCCCAATCTAAATTGTTCTTTCCAGGTTTGTGGATCAATACTTTCATC
Source organism: uncultured Bacteroidota bacterium (assembly GCA_903879645.1). Lineage (GTDB taxonomy): Bacteria > Bacteroidota > Bacteroidia > Flavobacteriales > Flavobacteriaceae > Flavobacterium. The sequence continues at coordinate 8,841 of CAIRMK010000122.1, read as the reverse complement.
TCGTAAGATATTAAAATATTGAAATTTTACCATTGCATTATTAGAACCTTTTAATTTATATCCTATAGCGGGTGAAAATCGTCTAGCACTTCCAACAACTAAATCGTTCAAATCTAATTCTTCATATCGTGCAGATAAAATCATTCTAATATCTTTTACGTAGTAATTTATTTGAGCAATATAACCGCCTGTTAAAAGGTAACCATTAGTTTGATTTAAGGTGTAATTTTGAAATAAGATATCGTTAGGGTTTTGCGGCTTGGATTTCATTTGATGAATTTCAAATTGAGCGGAAAATCCCATGTATTGGAATGCGGCATCAAAACCATAAACATAACGTTCTCCATCAATCACTTTTAAACCATAGACACTTGTCGCATTGGTTGGAAAAGCAGTTCCTGCTGGTAATTTTTTATCAGCATATCGTCCAGCCACTCCAAACTGAAACATAGGAATTGGCGTGTGTCTTTCATCAATTTCAGTATATCGATAACGACAAGGGAACGCAATATCAAAACGTCCAATGTATTCTAAATGGCCACTTGGGTCATTATCTCCAGCAAGTGAAAGTTCTCCCAAACCAGTGTAGGCCCCTAAATAAGCATTAGCTCTTTGGTGCCAAAAGTTCTTTTTTAATGTGACTCCAATATCACGTACAGAAAAAACAGAACCTCGTGTTATTTCGGCAGCCTGCCAATAGGCGCTATTTTCCAAAGGAACCATGGAGTTTCTAGAATAATATAATTTTCCATACCCCATTTCTACTTCCAAAAACTTAAATCCTTTATAGGTGACATTCGCATTTAATAAACCTGGGTTCTCTGGGTCTATAACATTAGTTATCGTATTGGCTGCCATATCGGCAATATCAGCTTTAAAGGTGTATTCAAAATCATTTCCAATACGACCTTCAATTCCTATTTGAGCATCTCTCAATTTGAATCGATTTTTAGATTGATCAACCTCACCCGATTTCAAAGCGCGATAATTATAAAATCCAGAAAAATTACTAGATAATTCCATTGAATTTTTATCGTTGGAGATGATAAACTGCGCAAATGAACTTTGTATAGAAAGTAGTACTACAAAATAGAGTATATTTTTTTTCATTTTATTTTTTTTCTGGATTATTGAAATAATAAACACGTTGCATATCATCACAACTTATTAGAATATTACCCTCTTTATCAAAGGCTAATCCTTCTGGATTAATAACCGGTAATGACCATTTTTTAAGGACTTCATAAGTAGTCGGATTCAGCTTTAGCAACATCATATCTTCATCACTCAACAGCCACAAAAAACCATCATAAAAGCGAGCAGAGGATATATCTTTTGCAATAGCGCTTATGTCAGTTTGATTAGTGACTTTAAAATCAGTATCCAATTCAAATAAAATAGCTGGATTGCTCTCCGTTATTAATACATATCTGTTTTTTGCTTTATCAAAAGAAAAGGATTCATACCCTTTATTTCTTGCACCACTATAAGGAATGACAAACTTTTTGACCAATTGCAACGTTTGAATATCATATTTATAAATAGTACGATTACTCTCGTCAACAGCATAAACAAAAGTACCATCAGAAGAAACTGCCTCAAAATCAGCACCGTCTTGTGGTTTTTTTCTAAGTACTTTACAATTTTTATCCGTTTCAAATAATCCTCCAGCATCACTAACTATAAAGAAAGTATCCGTTTTGCTGTCATAACAAATATCGGAGGGCTCCGGAATGGTAACCGCTACATGTCGTGTAGGTTTCATTTTTACAGCTTTTTGTGCTGTATTGGAAAGTGAAATAAACAATATTCCAATTAAAAAATAGTTTTTAAAAATCATAATTGATTGGCTTGAAAAGTTAGATTATCAATTCTATTATTCCCACTAGTTCCTATAGCTTCAGGGCCTCCAAAGTTTATTTTTACAACAAAATTAGGATTGTTATTGACACCTGTTATAGCAGAAAGATCTAAAGTAACTACATCATAAGTCGGGTCAACGTTAGGACTGAAAGTGGTAGTGGCTAATCCGGTCGTGATAAAGTTAACCCCATCCAAACTGTAAGAGTAGTTTTGAATTGAAGCTCCAGAAGTCGAACTTCTTGCAGTTGCAAATTTCATAACAACATTTTTATAACCTGTTGTAGGAGCAGCGATAACTACATTTCTAGTATCACATGGATTTCTAAAACGCAATCCTAAACCAGAAATATCTGAATTTTGAGCATTTAAAGTGGTAGGCGAAGTATATTGATCCATATAGCCGGCACCTGTTCCAGTGTAAGTAATGTTAGCAGAACTAGAAGTAATCAATGTGCTATCAGCATTTACACTGGTTAAAGTTCCTGTAGCTAAATTGTTAAAGTTCCAATAATGAAGTACATATAAAACAGCGGTATTTACTGCGATGGAAACGGTAGTAGTCGTAGTTCCAAAACTATTAGTAGCAGTAATAACATAATTAGTAGCAGGACTCAACGCAGTAGGTGTACCACTAATGATACCGGTAGTACCATTCAAAGTTAATCCAGCAGGTAAATTAGGAGCAACAGTATAACTCGTTACATTTCCAGAAACACTAGGATTTAAATCTATAATGGTAGAATTAATAGTAAAGGAACTTGGAACATTATAACTTAAATTGGTGGGAGGGGCAGTTAAACTTAAAGGAATCCCTTTAACAGTAACGTTGTCAAAACGATCATTCCCAGAAGTCCCCGATGCAGTAGCACCACTAAAGGTGATTTTAATTTTAAAATTTGGATTGTTATTTACGCCGCTTATGGAAGAGAAATCTAAAGAGACTAAAGTAGTTATTGGGTCTGTAGTAGGGTTAATAGTAGTGGTGGAAAGACCATCCGTGATAAAAGTAGTCCCATCCGTAGTATAAGAATAATTTTGGGTTGAGGCCCCACTTGAAGACATTGCAGTGGCAAATTGAACTACAATAGTCTTGTATCCTATCGTTGGCAACGTCAACAATAAATTTCTGGTATCACTTGGATTTCTAGCTCGTAAACCCGAACCAGCGACCTCACTATTTTGCGTATTTAAATCATACCCTGGTGAAAAAGCATCTATATAGCCAGCTCCTGATCCTGGATACGTTATGGCAGCACCACTAGAGGGAATCAAAGTGAGATCGGGACTAACGGAGGTTTGAGTTCCCGTAATGGAATTAAAATTCCAATAATGAATTAAAACACTATTAGGATCAATGGAAACAACATTGGAAGGAATTTCTCTATCAGTAGTACAAGAAAATAATATTAGAGAAAAAAGAACAAGAAGGGAGTATTTTTTTTTCATGATAAAAATTTATCGTGCAAACTTAAATAAGTTAAAAATATTTGTTGTTAGGTATGTGTTATATCATTGTAAAGAGACTTTTATTATTGTAATGCTTTTAAAACATTTTTTTAACATTAAAAATATATAGAAAAAAAGTGAATTTCGCGCAGCTCAATAACAAACATATCGTCTCCCACCATTAACGCTTGACTAATGCTTTTATTAAGGGTGTATTATTTTAATAATGGAATACAATAAATACATATCAATCTTATTATTAATATTTTACAGAAACTTAACATTGATAATCCTACGGTTGATTTGTGAATATTTAATTTTGCACCATGGTTCTATTGAAATAGAACGTCCCTTAACAACAATAAATATGAAGACAAAATCATTTTCATTATATTTGAAAACAGTTGTTTTACTAGGTCTTTTGTTTCCCTTTTCAGTAGTAAATGGTCAAACTACCATAGCCTCTTGGACGTATGATGCTGTTCAAGGTACAATTAATAATCCAACTCCTAATATTGGAACGGGAACTTCTTCGGTGGTTAATTTAGGTACCCCAACAACCTCGAGTGGTGCACCCTCTGCAGGTTGTGGAGGTTCTACAAGTTCTAACCTTGGTTGGCAAAATCCGAACTTTAATCCCGGGAGCTCAAATGAAGTAAATGGAGTGCAATATAATGCAGGAACTACTGGTTATACTAATATAATATTTTCTTGGGACCAACGATTTTCAAAAACATCACCAAATACAGTTCGTCTTCAATATACGACCGACGGTACAACTTGGACTAATTTTATAATGACAGGAACCAATACCACTATTTGTGCAGGCACTATTAATGCAAATGGTTGCTTTGAAACAAATACAGGAGATTCGTTTAGAAGAATTAGAGTTGATTTGTCTTCTATAACAGCAGCAAACATCAATGCTAATTTTGGAATTCGATTACTGGCTTCTCAATACCAATCAACAGGGCAATACAGACAAAGCACAACGCCAACCACTGTAGCAACGACAACGGGAACTTGGCGTTTTGACAATGTTAACTTTCTAGGAACTCCTATAACTTCAGGAGCAGTCCTATCGGGTTCAGCCACCATTTGTCCATTTGCTTCAACCAATATTAATGTTACGATTACTGGAGGTGTAGCACCTTATACTATTACATATACAGATGGGACTTCAAATTTTATTGTAAATAATTATATTTCAGGTTCAAATATTTTAGTTACTCCAAGTGCTACAACAACTTATACTTTAGTGTCGGTATTGGATAATTCAGATACTGCAATGAGTCCAGCATCTGGTTCTGCGGTTGTTACAGTTAATGCTGGTGTTTCTCCCACATTTATTTCTTCTGCTGGAACAACTACTTGTTCGGGTTCAAATGTAACATATACTACCCAAGCGGGTAATGATAATTATGTATGGACTTTTTTAAATGGAGCAACTACTGCAGTTTTAGGTACAGAGTATAATATAATATCTGGCTCAACAACAACTGAAACAGTTACTATTCAGTGGCTGCTTGCTTCGGGAACAGCAACATTTTCAGCAACTGTTACTTATAATTCATGTTCTGGGACTTCAGCTACATCATCAACTACAGTTTATGCTTTTAATGCCGGTGCTATTAATATGGCTGGACAAACAATTTGTTCGGGTGGTACTCCTTCTTTAATTAGTAGCACAACAAACGCAAGCGGTGGTAACGGTGGTATTACGTATCAATGGCAAGCTAACGGAACTACAATTTCAGGTGCCAATAGTGCTACTTATAACCCACCATCGGGATTGACAACTACAACAACCTACACCCGTTGGGTTAACGATGCAGTATGTAATACAACACCTACGCAATCAACAGGAAGTTGGACAGTAACTGTCTATTCTGTTTTTAGTGCTGGAGCAATAAATACAACAGGTCAAACTATTTGTTCAGGAGGAACACCTAACATAATAGGTAGTGCAACTGCTGCAAGTGGTGGAGATGGCAGTATTACATATCAATGGCAAGCCAATGGAACACCGATTGCTGGAGCAACAAGTGCTACTTATACTCCTCCAGCTGGATTATCAGTTACAACTGCGTACACTCGATGGGTTAAAGATGGAACTTGTAATACAAGCTATGTTCAGTCTACAGGCAGCTGGACAGTTACTGTAAATCCCATACCAACTGTAACATTTACAACACAACCAGGCTCTTCATTTTGTACCGGAACTAGTGTTACTTATATAACACAACCTGGTCAAACCAATTACACATGGGTCATTTCGGGTACATCAGGTACAAATTATAATACAATATCGGGCGGTACTTCAACAGATAATACTTTAGTTATTAAATGGCTGAATACTTCATCAGGAAATACTGTTAGCGTTAATTACACCAATAGTAGTTTATGTACCGCTACATCGCCAACAACATCTACAGCAACAACCACTCAAAACGCATTGCCAGTTGTCACTTTTACAACATCTCCGGCAGCAACTATTTGTTCTTCAACTTCTGCAACCTATACAACACAAGCTGGACGTTCAAATTATATTTGGGTTGTGCCTGGAGTAGCAGGAACCGATTATACTATCACTGCAGGTGGAATTAGTACCTCTGACTATACGGTAACATTAACTTGGCTGACTTCAGGTTCAAAAACAGTTACTGTTAATTATAATAGTGTTGCCGGTTGTACAGCTGTTACCCCTGCTTCAAATACTACTTCAGTAACATTAGTTTCGTCTGTCGTTGCTTTATCACCATCAACACAAACCACTTGCCAAGGTACTGCTTTTTCATCACTGGCCGTAATCACATCAGGACCTACTCCAACTACTTATCAATGGTACTCCAATACAACTGCTACTAATTCAGGTGGGACTCCTGTTCCAACACCAGCTGGAGGTCATTCGCAAAACTTTATTCCACCGTCATCATCTGCTGGAACAATATACTATTATATTAAAGTCACAGGATGTTCTGTAGTGACCAGCTCATCTACAGGAGCTTATCTTGTTAATCCAAATCCAACAATAACTTCTACTCTTGCGTTGTCATCTTTATGTATAAGTACTAGTCCACAATCGGCAACTTTAAATTATACTGCTACAACTAGCTCGCCAACATCTTATAAAATAATTTGGAATGCAGCGGCTCTTGCAGCCGGTTTTACTAATATTGGAAGTGTTCCTTTGACTTTTAATAGTGGTGCAGGTTCAATTACTGGAATTACTATTCCTGCCAATTTACCTCCAAACCAATACACAGGTACTTTTACAGTTTCAAATGCAACTTGTACTTCTTCTGCTTACACAGTTACAATTAATGTTGGTAAGCAATGGAATGGGGCAACCTCTACTGATTGGGGCACGGCTTCCAATTGGATACCTTCTGGAGTTCCAACCTCTTCTGATTGTGTTGTAATTCCTAATGGAACTACAAATAGTCCAGTAATTGCAGCCAATGCATTTGCTAATAATTTGACAATTAATTCAACAGCTTCATTAATAGTTAATACAGGAATTGCTCTTGAAGTTCAAGATTTTGTAAAGACAGATGGAAATCTAACCATGAATAACAATTCAAGTTTAGTTCAAATTAATAATGTTACCAACAGCGGTTCAGGCAATATGATATACAAGAGAGATGTTACAAGTTTACATGGTTATGATTATGTATATTGGTCATCACCCGTTGCATCACAGCCAATAAATAATTTGTATAGTACACCAACATTGGGATATAAATATTATTGGGACACATTAGTGGATAATGGTAATGGAACTGGAGGAAATATAAGCCAAGGAAATTGGGCAGTGGCTTCTGGAAACATGAGCATTGGAAAAGGATACATCATTAGAGCAACAACCTCCTATGGATGGACTGGAAATCTAACAAGCGTTTTTACTGGAATTCCCAATAATGGTTCAATATCAGTCCCAATAGCTAGAGGTTCTTATCAAGGAGTAATACCATATATTGGAATAAATGGGGTGCCAATTGCTAAAACTGATGATAATATGAATTTAATTGGCAATCCTTATCCATCTGCTATTAATGCAATTGATTTTTTAAATGCTAATAATAATATTGATGGCTATGTTTATTTATGGACTCACAATACTTCGCCTACATCAACAACAAATCCATTTTATAGTGCCTTTTCTTCCAACTATTTCACTAGTGATTATATAACTTATAATAGTTCTGGAAGCTCCTCTGGCCCTGCTACATTTAATGGTTATATTGCTGCAGGTCAAGGATTTTTTGTTTCAATGGTTGATGGTTCTCAAGATGCTTCACAATCTGTTAGTTTTACAAATTCGATGAGAAGTAAAGGGTATTCGAATAGTCAGTTTTATAAATCTAACCAAGTAGCGTTATCTTCTACTGAAAATAATAAAAATAGAATTTGGATTGATTTAATAGATTCAAATAATATACCTAGTAGAACTTTAGTTGGCTATTTTGATGGTGCTACTAATCTAAAAGATAGAAATTTTGATGCTTTTACCAAAGTGGCAAACACCAATTTATTATATTCATTAATTGGTGACGAAAGCCAAGTTATCCAAGGAAGAGCACTACCTTTTGATGAAAATGATCAAGTCCCTATTGGATATCATGCTCAATCAGCTGGCAGCTTTACTATTGCCATTGCTGCCGTTGATGGTTTGTTTGGACAAGGACAAGCTATTTACTTAGAAGATAAGTTACTGAATGTTATCTATGATTTAAGACAAGCACCTTATGTTTTTTCTAGTGAGCAAGGAACTTTCAACGATCGTTTTGTACTTCTGTATACCAATACTTTTCTCTTTAATACTAACTTTTCGTCGCAAAACGCTTCGTTTGTACTATTTAAATCAGGAGATTCAATAAATATAAAATCGGATAAAACAGAAATGAGTGAAATTGTAGTATATGACATGCAAGGAAGAGTACTAAATGATTTTAAAAACGTAAATGGTTCACAGTTTCAATTTACCGCCCCAATGCAACAACAAATTGTAGTATTAAAAATTATAACAACTGATAATTATTCTTTCTATAAGAAGTTTTCAAATTAAAAATTTTGAGTTTAGTTTTGTTATTAATCTTCCTACAATTTAAATGTAGGGAGATTTTTTTTTTGAATCAAGCAAATGGCAGTTCATCGATTAAATACAAAATTTTGCGATTAATTACCTCTTAATCATTTGGTAACATATTGATAACTATTACTTATAAAACATCCTTTCAATGAGTTATATTTTTACTTCAATTAATCAACAAAAATTTTATTAATGAAATCAATTTTACAAACAATGTTTAGCAAGTTGACCCTTTTATTCGTAAATAAGAAGAGGTCAAATGCTAAAAACATTTTGGACGATAGTTCAAAATTGTTTGAAAAAAGTGGAAAAGAAGACTTTATGGTCACTTACCTATCCACTTTGATGTATTCTTTTTTTGGATTTATCCAAAAAAAATGCGATTCCCTTTTTGGGTTATCTAAATTAAGTCAAAACAATCGTTTTAAAGTTAATGCACT
>CAIRMK010000121.1 GCA_903879645.1 uncultured Bacteroidota bacterium | reverse complement strand
TAGAGATAAGAAATAAAAAAAAATCAGTATTTGTTATTGGATTGTTTTTACATTTCCAGTTCTTTTCAATACTCCCCAACCTTGTCCATCTCCTTTAATAGCTTTTTTGAACGATCTAAATAAAATAACGTACATCAGTTGTCGGTAAATAAATCGTTGCGGAATAAGCCATAATAGTTTGCTAAACTTCTCTTTTTCAAAGGTAAAGGCAACCACACTGATTAACATATCCACAGCCATAAAAACCACATAAAAAAGTCCAATTTTATGCATACTTTCTGGGTTGTTGAAATTCCAAATCAGACTTATTATTAATACTAAATCTGCTAGTGGTGCAAAAATGGGTAATATTATTTGGAAAATAAAAATGTTAGGTAAGGATACCATTCCCAATCCCTTGTATTTTGGATTAAAACAAGCATCTCTGTTTTTCCAAAAGGCTTGCATAATGCCATAACTCCATCGAAAACGTTGTTTCATAAACTCCTTCAAAGTCTCAGGTGCCTCAGTAATGGCTATCGCCTCAATACAATTAATGACACGGTATTTTTTTCTTAAAATACGAATGGTTAAATCACAGTCTTCGGCAAGTGTATCGGAAGTAAATCCTCCTGCTTTTTCAATAGCTTCTTTTCTGAAAGCGCCAATGGCTCCAGGCACAACAGTTATTCCATTAATTAAATCGAAAGCTCTTCTATCAAAGTTTTGCGAAGTAGTATATTCAATACTTTGCCATTTAGTTAACATTGTATTTTCATTTCCTACTTTTACATTTCCTGCAACAGCTCCAACAACATCATTATTTTTAAATTGGATAGTAAATTGTTTCATTAAATGGGTAACGGCATCTGATTTTAGCTGCGTATCAGCATCAATACAAACTACAAAATCACTGTCCGTTAACGCTATCCCATAATTTAATGCAGATGCTTTACCACCATTAGGTTTGGTATGAATTTTTACCAAAGGATTGGAACTAAATGCATCATTTATTTTTTGATACGTAGTATCTTTTGAACCATCGTCAACAAACACAATGTCAAAATTGGGATAATCTTGTAATAATAAATTATTAATAGTTTTTACAGCATTAACTTCTTCATTATAAGCTGGCACTATAATACTTACTTTAGGGAATGGATTAGTAGTATCAACAATATACTTATGTGGATATTTATAATCTTTCCATTTTTTTATAAAAGCCATAATAGCCATCAGTGCTATTCGAATAAAACCTAGAATAATAGCGACCCAAAAAGTGGCGGTAATAAAAATCCCAAACCAATAACCAAGGGTAAATATAAAAATATCGACATCCAAATAGTTTTGGGTAGCAATAGGCATCACATCTTCTTTTTTCTTACCTAATAATTTTGCAACGGTTGTAAATTGAACTCCTTTGCTTCTAAAATACTGAATTATTCTTGGTAAAGCATCCACAGTGGCTTGTCGGTTTCCACCAGCATCATGAAAAAGAATAATTCCCTTATATGGATTTCTATTGTATTGTCTGATTGTTCTAGCATATATAGTATCAGCAGTTACACCTTCTTGCCAATCATTAGGATCAATACTCTCTCCAATAGTATAATAGTTTTGTTGTTTGCTTAATTCTATTGGACGCAACTCTGCTTCTGTCGTTGGCTCGGAATCGGCATTGAAGGGAGCCCTAAATAATATAGTGTTTCTCCCAGTTACTGCTTCAATAAGTAAACGTGTAGTCTCCATCTCGGAAGCCGCTCTTTCAAGACTAACTGTAGCAATATTAGGATGTGTAAAAGTGTGGTTCCCTATTTCATGCCCTTCATCATAAATTCTCTGTAATAAAGGTAAATTATGTTCAGCTTGTAACCCAATAACAAAAAAAGTAGCAGGTATTTTTTCTCTCTTTAGAATATCTAAAATTTGCGGAGTATACTCTGGATCTGGTCCATCATCAAAAGTTAAAATAACTTGGTGATCTACATTACCATATTTTTTTATAACATATTTAGTAGGTAATTGAATATAATTTTGCTCCGAAATGATATACTCATTTTTATTGATATCTAATTTTATTTTACCTGGCTGTGGATTAGTTACAACATTTAATATTTCGCCATCCCCAATATAATCCGGGGTTGAAAATCCGAAGTCAACATTTTCTAGTTTTTTAAAATCAAAAGGTTTCTTCTTAATACTTTCATTAGTTAAACTTCGTTCATAAAAACTCCACAAGCGTTCATCTTCACTACCTAAACGCCATAAAGCTGTTCCAGCAGTTCCATATTCATCGGCAAAACGAATTGTATTAAAATTAGAAGCGGCATCTGTAAAATTCACATAATGTTTATGTTTGGCAGCATCGACATATCTATAATAGTTGTTGTAAGTGTTATTATCAAAGTCGATCAAAGATTTATAATGCCTAGCATTAGATAATGCCTGTTGGTAAGTAAGTGTCACCGCTTGCATATTCTCTTCCCAATCGTATCCATATCCTGCAAAACAGAGTATAATTTTGTTGGTAGGGATATCTTTGGCATTTTCATCTAGAATACTTTCTATCCATTTTTGACTACTAATATCTCCAGGGGTACTCGTCGGGTAATGTTCATCATACGCCATCAAAAAGATATAGTCGTTATGCTTCACGAGTTCCTTCATATTAAAATCCGTATCGCTATACATTACATCTTGCGTAACTAAATAGTGTTGTGCATGTAGTTTTTCATACAACTCTTTCTGAAAAGCAATTATAGGCTCGTCACTATCTTCTTGAAACTCTTCAAAGTCAACATTTATTCCCTGAAGTTTATATTGCCTTAAGGTTTTTATAATATCATTAATCAGACGTTCCTTTTTTACAGGATTATGTAGAATTCGATGTAACATGGCGCCATCAAACTGACCCACTCCTTTTTCTTTGTCAATATTATTAATTAGGGGTACTATTTTCACCTTCCCTTTTCGCATTATTTTTAAAGCAGAAGTATCGATTTGAGTTTTTAACAAATCGGTTTTAGGGTCAATAAAAAACCATTCTGGAACCACCATGTCCAGTTTCTTGATGTTCTTTTGTAACGAGAAATAACTTTGTGGATCCCAATCTACATAAAAGGCAGCTCGTATCTGGTCTTTGGGTGCAGGTCTAGGCGTTTTTCGCAAGGCATCTATCTTGGCTTTTGATCGTAAAAAAGCATCAAATCCTTTGTATTTTTTTAATTCTCTTTTGTCTAATACAGTAGGCGTAATTGGATGTTTTAACGATTGCCCCACTTGGGCTTCATTAGTAAGTTTTGGTAATAAGGGTTTTATACCTTCTTTAAGAGTAATATAAAAAACAGGAATCAGTAACAAACCAAAAAATATAAGCATTCTACTTGACCACTTAAAGGCCGTCCATCTTTTTTTAGAACTATTTTGAAAAACTTGTTTGTTATTATCCATAAAAACTCTGCTAGCAATAATAATACCTAAACGGTATAGGTTTATATTTATCCTCTTTTTAAGAAGCTTCAAAGATAAAGACTTCTTAGTAAATAAATGCATTCTATTTAATGCAAAAAATTGACTTCATAGTAAATACTATTTGATTAATTATTGTAAATTCTATTGACAAACTACATTATTTATAAATAATTGTAAGTTAAATTATACTAAAAATAGAAAGTAATTTACTTGTAATAG
>CAIRMK010000120.1 GCA_903879645.1 uncultured Bacteroidota bacterium | reverse complement strand
TTTTAAAATTCAAAAATAGAAAACTTAAATTAGTTTGAGGGTTTTTAATTTTTTATTTGTAAAATTGTCAAAGAATAGAATGCTATGGAAAAATACATGTTGCCTTGTATGTTCAAAAAAATGTTTGGTGTGGATTGCATCGGATGTGGCATACAGCGTTCCCTAAATTTTATCTTGCATGGTGAATTTGAAAAAGCTTTTTTTATGTTTCCTGCCATTTATACCACTATTCTTTTCTTTCTTTCTGTTGCCCTATTCGCAATCGATAAAAAACACAATTATCAAAAAACTGTCATTTCTTTAGCAATTGTAAATGCGGTTATCATGATAGTTTCGTATGCCTACAAAATGAGATTTTTTTTCTAACTATAAATAAATTAAAACAATGGAAAACCAAAAATTACCCAATGCCACCGCGGTACTCGTACTAGGAATAATATCAATCTTAACTTGTTGTTGTTATGGTTTGTTTGGATTGGCTTTAGGAATTATAGGACTAGCATTAACACATAAAGACTTAATTCTTTACAATCAATTCCCTGAACGATTTGACAATTATAAAAACTTAAACACAGGTAAAATACTTTGCATCATTGGAATCGTTATCAATGCCATATCGCTTTTATACTTCATTTGGATAATAAAAATGATTGGATTAGACGCTTTGAGCGACCCTGCGCTACTGCAAGAACGAATAAAAGATTTACAAAGTCTTGGTCATTAAAAACAAAAACCGCCTTATCATTCGATAAGGCGGTTTTTTATTTGCTAAGAAAAAAAATCTAATTACTTTTCAAATTGCTTCAAAGTCTTAATAATAATTGAAACGCAATCCAATAACTGCTCTTCATTCATTACTAATGGCGGCGCAAAACGGATGATGTTTCCGTGAGTTGGTTTTGCCAACAAGCCGTTATCTCTTAAAGCCATACAAATATTCCAAGCCGTATCACTTTCTTCAGTATCGTTGATTACAATAGCATTCAGCAATCCTTTTCCACGAACTAAAGTAGCAATATTGGATGTTTTTATAAACTCACCTATTTTCTCTCTAAAGATTTTTCCTAAACGACGTGCGTTTTGAGACAAATTCTCTTCGTTAACCACATCCAAAGCCGCAATTGCAACCGCACCAGCAATAGGGTTTCCACCAAAAGTAGAACCATGTTGTCCTGGTTTAATCACATTCATAATGTGATCATTTGCTAAAACTGCCGATACAGGATAAGCACCACCAGACAACGCTTTTCCTAATATTAAAATATCGGGAGCTACATAAGTTGTTTGTTTTTCACAAGCATTTTCACAAGTACAATTGCCACAAACTGCCAATATCGAACCAGTTCTTGCAATTCCAGTTTGCACCTCATCTGCAATAAACAATACGTTATTCGCCGCACAAAGGGCTTTCGCTTTTGCTAAATAATCTTCTGCTGGAACATACACTCCGGCCTCACCTTGAATAGGCTCCACAAGGAAACCAGCGATGTTTTTAGTTGATTTAAGCACATTTTCCAGCGCTTCGATGTCATCGTAAGGAATTTTAATAAATCCTGCCGTATACGGTCCAAAATTCTTTCTGGCATTTTCATCATTAGAAAACGAAATGATAGTAGTAGTTCTTCCGTGAAAGTTTCCGTCACAAACAATAATCTGCGCTTCATTTTCATTGATTCCTTTTTTCTCATACGCCCATTTTCTACAAAGTTTCAAAGCTGTTTCCACCGCTTCGGCACCTGTGTTCATTGGCAATACTTTATCAAAACCAAAATACTTGGTTACATATTCTTCGTAAACACCCAATTTATCATTGTAAAAAGCACGAGAAGTTAGCGTTAAGGTTTGTGCTTGTTCCATCATCGCACCCACAATCTTTGGATGACAATGCCCTTGATTAACTGCTGAGTACGCAGAAAGGAAATCATAATACTTTTTTCCTTCCACATCCCAAACATACACTCCTTCTCCTCTACTCAATACTACTGGTAGCGGATGATAATTGTGAGCTCCGTATTTATTTTCCAAAGCAATCGCTTCAGCAGAACTCATTTTTTCTAAAACTGACATAAAATTTTGTTATTGATTTTTGAAATCGCAATTCCTTCTTGTGGAGAGAAATCATCCATTAAGTAGCAAATGTATAAATTAAATTG
>CAIRMK010000119.1 GCA_903879645.1 uncultured Bacteroidota bacterium | reverse complement strand
GTTTTTTTAGTTGTTCTTGTAAATCCATATTTAAGCACACTGATTAAACGGATTCGCATAGCGAAACGCTGATTAATACTGATTTTTTTGTTTTATGTTTTCTGTTCATTTGTTTTCATCTGCGTTTTACGAAGTAAATCCGTTTCATTCGCGTTACATTTAAGCACGCTGATTACTACTGATTTTTCCTCAATTTTCTTTTGTTTTCAAATATTTTTCTTCTGAATTCAGGTTTCTTTCCGAAATTTAATAACAACCCAACCTCACAGTCAGTTCCTCTTAAATAATTTAGTAATTGATTTTCAAATTCATCTACAATATATTCTACTGCTTTTAATTCTAAAACAACTTTGTTTTCTACAATTAAATCGGCATAGTATTCACCAACTTCATTTCCCTTGTAGAATACTTTTATTTTCTTTTGCGAAATGACATCTAATCCTTTATTTCTTAATTCAATTAATAATGAATTCTGATAAACCTTTTCAAGGAAACCATATCCAAGCTCATTATAAACTTCATAGAAATTTTTTAAAATAATATCTGTTAAGTCTTTGTGTAATAATTCCATGTGGCATATACTTTATTTATTTTTTAAAAATCTGTTTTCATCTGCGTTTTACGAAGTAAATCCGTTTCATCCGCGTCCCATTTCGGCTTTCCTTTGTAAAACCAAAAAAAGACATCAAGTAAAAACTCAATGCCTTTTCTATTGAATTTTATTTTCTTTACTTCTTAATCAATCCCAATTCCACCAAACGCTCATTAAGATAATCACCAGCGGTGATGTCATCAAATTGTTTTGGATTGTTCTCATCGATACATTCCGCTAAGCAGTTCAAATTCATGTCGCTTACAGGATGCATGAAGAACGGAATAGAATACCTTGACGTGTTCCACAATTCTCTCGGTGGGTTAACCACTTGGTGAATCGTAGACTTCAATTTATTGTTAGTGTGTCTAGACAACATATCACCAACGTTGATCATCAATTCGTTAGGTTGTGCCATAGCATCAATCCATTCGCCATCGTGATTCTGTACTTGCAATCCTTTTCCTTGCGCACCCATCAATAGCGTAATCAAGTTGATGTCACCATGAGCAGCAGCTCTTACAGCACCATCTTTAGGCTCGTCAGTAATAGGAGGGTAGTGAATTGGACGTAAAATACTGTTTCCATCTTTGATGTACTTATCAAAGTAGAATTCATCCAATCCAATGTGTATGGCTAAAGCTCGCAACACATAAACACCTGTTTTTTCAAGCATTCTGTACGCTTCTTTACCAGTCGCATTAAAATTAGCTAATTCATTTACCGTTACATTGTCTGGATATTCAGCAGCGTATTTAGAATCTTTGTCAACGTATTGACCAAAATGCCAAAACTCTTTTAAATCTCCAGCCGAACGACCTTTGGCGTGTTCTTTTCCAAAAGAAATGTAACCACGTTGTCCGCCAATACCTGGTATTTCATACTTTGCTTTGGTTTCTAATGGAAGACTAAAGAAGTTGCGCACTTCTGAGTATAAATCTTCAACCAATTGGTCATCCAAAAAGTGACCCTTTAATGCTACGAAGCCAATATCTTCATAAGCCCTTCCGATTTCATTTACAAATTTTTGTTTACGTGCCGGATCATCCGACAGGAAATCACGTAAGTCAACACTTGGAATTTGTTGCATACTAAAACTTTTTTGTTACTAAAATACAATTGAAATAGGTTCAATCATAGCTACAAATGTAGCGATTTTTTTAAATTATAACAGCCTTAGTTGTTAACAAAAGATGAGTTGTTGCGTAGGTTTTTTCGAAGGAAAACCAAAACCAATTAAATTAGATAAAACCAAATAATTCTTTTATTCTTCTCGTTTAAAGTGTATAAGTGTTGATCATAAATTAAATTATCCATGTTTCTTGTTAGATTAGAATAAGCAATTAATGTAATCCAAAAATCATAAAAAAACTGCCAAAATAACTTCTAGCAGTTTCATAACTAAAACAAAAAGATGAATGCACATGAATATAACGCACTTATTTCTTCTTTATTGTGTTGATTGTAAATATTTTATGTTATTCTTCTTTATCATCAACCGATTTAAAAGGATAGTCACCAAACACGGGGGCTAGCTTCTTTGTTTGATAGGTCTTGTGGGTATATTTATTAGAGATAACAAACATGGTTACTTTCTCTTTTTTCATGTTGATAAAGCACGAAGTGTTGCCATGCCACCAACCATTATGATAATAAAAGGGCTCTCCTTTATCAAATTCTAACATGCGAATTCCCAAACCATAGTTCTTTTCCCCTTTCTTCTCATGACTGTACCCATGGTACACTTTTTTCAATAATTCAGCAGTAAGAAACGAAGGTGCATAGAGCGCTTTATCAAACTTTAGTAAATCTCTAGGAGTAGAGTAGATGTTTTTATCACCATAAATGGCATCAAGATATTCAACCGCCAAATCCATATTCCCTTTATAAGAAAGTGACACCTTGCCTTTGTGTTTCGCCGTTTCATAGACAAACGTATGCGTCATCCCCAAAGGTTTGAAAATCATTTCTTGCATAGCCTCAGGATATTTCATTTTGGTCACCTTTTCTATAATTAGCGCCAACATTGCATAGTTGGTATTACAATAACCAAAACGCGTATTGGTTTTAGATTCCAACGGAATTTTGTTTTTCTTCATTATAGTAACAATATCCTCATTACTCAATTCTTTTCTAGTGTCCCAAACTCCCGTTTTATAAGTGAAATAAGCATAGTTTTTCATTCCACTTCTATGGTTCAACAACGTTTGAATGGTCACATCAGGATAAGGAAA
This sequence comes from uncultured Bacteroidota bacterium, assembly GCA_903879645.1. Classification (GTDB taxonomy): domain Bacteria; phylum Bacteroidota; class Bacteroidia; order Flavobacteriales; family Flavobacteriaceae; genus Flavobacterium. The sequence goes on along the minus strand of CAIRMK010000119.1, from coordinate 2,417 downwards.
ATTAGGAAGGAACTCCGTTACTTTTTGTTCCGACTTAATCTTCTTGGCATCAATTAAAAGCAAAACCGCAGTAGCGGTTAATACCTTGCTTACCGACGCAATATGTAGAGGTGTATCTTTGGTAATGTCTTCCTTCTTACTTCTATTAGCAAATCCTTTATAATTTTCATAAATAATTTGTCCGTTTTGAGCAACCAAGAAACTCACATTGTCATTGGCAGTCCATACCTTATCAAAGAAATGAGCAACTTTTTGCTGCTTTTCTTTGATATAAGCATCACTCAATTTAGGCATTTCCTCTTTTAGAGGTTGCATCACTGGAAGACCGTTTTTGTTTATTTTAATGGTACCTTCAGGCGCCTTTTTTTGCTTACTACAAGCCAATAAAAAGATAGCACAACAAATTATTAGGAGGGTATATAGAGAGAAATACTTTTTCATTTATTTTTTTAAATAGGAAAGCAAATATAACCAAACGACTCACCCAATTTTGGGCTTTTTCAGAAAGGTATCAACACGTTTTTCACAATTATATAGAGGCGAATGGCAACTTATTGTTTTTCAGTAAATAGTAATACAACAACATAATTTTTATTTTGCAAAATGTTTTGAAAACGATTTCGTTAATGGTATTTTTGTATCGCAATAAAATACCCTCATAATGAAATTTGGAATTATAAAAGAAAGAAAAAATCCACCTGATAGAAGAGTTGTTTTTACCCCAGAAGAATTAGTCCGATTAAAAACAGAGCATCTTCAAGCAGAAGTAAAAGTAGAATCATCAGATATTAGAATTTTTACAGACCAACAATATAGTGATTTAGGTATCGAAGTAACCACAGATATGTCAGATTGTGATGTGCTTTTTGGTGTAAAAGAAGTTCCGGTAGATGCTTTAATTCCAAACAAAAAATACTTTTTCTTTTCTCATACTATAAAATTTCAACCGTATAATAGAAAGCTATTAGTAGCAATTCTAGATAAAAATATCGAATTATACGACCATGAAACGATTGTAGATGCTAATCATAAACGATTGATTGGCTTTGGACGATACGCCGGAATCGTAGGTGCCTACAATGGTTTTAGAGCGTTCGGAATTAAATATGATTTATTCAATCTACCTAAAGCAGAAACCTTAAAAAACAAGGAAGATTTAATTGTTAGATTAAAAAGACAAACACTTCCCAACGTCAAAATAGTCGTTACAGGATTTGGTAAAGTCGGAATGGGAATTAAAGAAATTCTAGACGGAATTAAAATCAAAGAAGTGAGTCCAGAGGATTTTTTAACTAAAAAATATTCCTCACCCGTCTATACACAAATTGATGTTTTAGAATACAATAAGCGTAAGGATGGAAAGGTGATAAATAAAAATGATTTCTATGAGAATCCACAAGAATATACCTCAAACTTTGAACGATTTTCAGAAGTAGCGGATATCTATATGGCGGGTCATTTTCACGGAAATGTAGCCCCAGATATTCTAACTCGTGAGATGTTGCAATCTTCAAAAAATAAAATCAAAGTAGTTGCCGATATTTCGTGTGATGTTAATGGACCCATTGCTTGTACCCTAAAAGCATCTACAATTGCCGACCCATTCTTTGGATATTTGCCTAGTGAAGATAAAGAAGTTCCCTATACACATCCAGGTTCCATCATGGTGATGTCGGTGGATAATTTACCTTGCGAATTGCCAAAAGATGCTAGTGAAGGTTTTGGTGAAATGTTTATGCAACATGTTATCCCAGCATTTTTTAATGGAGACAAAGACGGAATCCTGCATAGAGCGAAAATAACAGAAAACGGAAAGCTAACCGAACGATTCAAGTACCTGCAAGAATATGTAGATGGCAAACAAGAATTAGTATAAATGAAACTACTGTCTTGTTCTAAAGTAATAGAACAAGACAGTAATTTATGTTATTTAAAATAGGAGAAATCGTGATTATCCTCAATTTTCAATAAACTTTCATAAATTAATTTTATCACATTTTCTACATCTTCTCTTTGGACCATTTCCACAGTAGTATGCATATAACGAAGAGAAAGCGAAATCAATGCAGAAGCAACACCACCATTACTATAAGCAAATGCATCAGTATCCGTACCTGTAGCGCGAGATGTTGCATGACGTTGAAAAGGAATATTCTTTTCTTCTGCGGTAGCAACAATCAATTCACGAAGTATATTTTGTGTGGCAGGAGCATACGCAATAACAGGTCCTTTACCCATCTGTAAATCGCCTTCAATTTTTTTGTCAATCATGGGCGTAGTAGTGTCATGACAAACATCAGTTATTATCGCTACGTTAGGTTTGATGGTTTGAGTAATCATTTCAGCACCACGAAGACCAATTTCTTCCTGTACCGCATTGACAATATACAATCCAAAAGGTAATTGTTTCTTATTTT
>CAIRMK010000118.1 GCA_903879645.1 uncultured Bacteroidota bacterium | reverse complement strand
CTCTCAATTTTCTTAATCGCTGAATCATTTGAATTTACCACCTCATTCATTACGTTAGTAAACTCTTCTGCAATTTCAATGATAATTAAAACCAGAATTTCCTGCTTAGATTTAATATGATTATACAAACTAGCGGCCTTTATGTCCATAGCTTGTGCAATATCACGCATAGTTACAGCGCTGTATCCTTTTTCTTTAAAAAGTTTTGCAGATACATTTATAATTTCTTTTTTTCTATCGGTAATCTTCATACGATTTCAAATATAAAGATTATTTTGATTTGAGTAACTTATGTTACAACTTTGTTGAATGTATAAAATTAATTTTGCTTTATAAATCTGAAATAGAAAACAAATTAAAAAAAATATAACTATGGGATTATTAAGTATGTTAGGTTTAGGAGGGAAATCGGAAAGCGTTAAAGAATTTATGGATAAAGGCGCTATCATAATTGACGTAAGAACAACAGGAGAGTTTCAAGGTGGTCATATTAAAGGTTCTAAAAACATTCCTCTAAACACTATTTCATCAAAAATAAACGAGATTAAGAAGTTAAACAAGCCTGTTATTGCTTGTTGTGCTAGTGGAATGAGAAGTTCTCAAGCGACTTCAATCCTAAAAAGTAACGGAATTGATGCTATGAATGGTGGTGGTTGGAGCAGTTTAGAAAATAAATTATGAATTAAACCACATAAATGGGAATTCCTCTTGCAATTGCTCTATCTTGACCTTTATGCCTGATAGAAACTCTTGATGACTTTCCGAATCCGGATTGAATGGTCGGTGTGCTAATCCTTTTTGGATGGAAGCTACTTCTTCCATTATTTCATAACTTTTGGAAGAAATCATACTCTCAGTAAAACGTTCCCAGATGTAATTTATGGCTATTTTATTAGGATGAAGCATATCTTCTGTATAATAACGATAATCACGCAACTCATCCATCATAATTTCATAACTTGGAAAGTAATTGATAATTGATAATTGATAATTGATAATTTTGTGGATTGCGGTTATTAGATGTGCTTTGCTTGTTTGGTTTCCTACATAGCCATCTTTGATGTGTCGTACTGGCGAAATAGTAAACAACAAAGCACATTTTGGATTCAAACTTTGAATCAATTCGATGGTGTTTTTGATGGATTGCTCAATATCTTCCACTGACAAAAGTACTTTGTCAAATTCGGTTTGTGGTACCTTATGACAATTAGCCACTACTGCTCCACTTTGTTTTAATTGGTATACCCATGAGGTTCCATAGGTAATAATAATATGTGTTGATTTGGTTATTTGGTCATTTGTTAATTGTAAAATAACATTCAAATTATCCAGAAATGCTTCTTTGTTTTCATGGCTCCTATCGGAGTGGACTTCATAGCAATGGTATCTTTCGTTATGATAAAAAACATCTGCTTCTGTAAAAGGAATGTTATTTATTGCTCTAGCAACCAATTTTTCTATAGATACCGGATTGAAGATAATTCCGAATGGATTGGTGTTGTTTTTGAATTTATAATAATCAAACTTTGCTCCTATGTTTTCTGCAAAGCAGGAACCAATAGATAGTATTCTTGAGGAATAATCAATGGTATTGGTGTATCTTCTAATGGGAACCTTAGTGCTGAACTTCATAAATTATTATTTTTAACAAATTTATATTAATTTCATCATACAAAAAAGCCCTTTCAATGGCAATAGCATTGAAAGGGTTTTTATAATTCTATAAACTAATTATTCAGCTTATATTCCAGCAAAAAAATAAAATCTTCTTTAAAGATACTAACTAACTTTTATTGCAAAATAATTTTTTTAGTATTTACTAAAGTTCCTTGACCATCATATATTTTTACAAAGTAAACGCCCTGACCTGTCCAACTATTTAATGGAACCATGTATTGTTGAGTATTCATTGGTTGATTAAATACTTCTTGACCAAGTGCATTTGTTATTATAATATTCCAACCAGTAACATTTGCCAAAGTACCACAATCTATAGTTATATGGTCGTTGGCAGGATTTGGATAAATAGTAATGGTATTATTGTAAGTTACCGGATTATAACTCAAAATACCCGTATTAATAACTAAAGATTGGCAAGTAGTATCTGCCAAATAAAGGTTAGTAATTTCTTGTTGTGTTAGGGCACGATTCCAAACTCCAATATCATCTATTAAACCAATAAAATTTCTTGGTCCAGAATTATCAATATTACTGCCAATACTTTTATTATTTCCATTAATATTTGGAGACATTTGTTGAGCATTACCTTGCATAAGCCCATCTGAATATAATTTTATCAAACCATTAGTACAAGTAATTGTTACTAAATGCCAATTATTATCATTAACAACTGATAAAGAAGAAGGTCCAGCATTATATGCAAAATCAAATTGTAAAAATCCTAAATCATTAACATAAAAATAAGTACTTGACCATGGTGTATCTTGCCCCCAGCACATAATTCCTTTTCTTACAGTATTATCATTTGTTTTTATCCAACTAGAAATACTAAAATCACTAGTCCCTGTAGTAGGCAAATTAGTTAATGTTATATTTCCTGTTCCTAAAAAAGAATAAGCAGAATTTGGATTTCCAAATCTGTCATTTGATGAGTTAATTCCAATTCCAACAGTTCCATTATTTCCATTGCCACTTTCGTCGTTAGCGTTACCATTAAAAGGCCAATAACCTACTAATCCATTGGTTGGCACATAAGAAGGAATTTGCGCAAAAAGACTTGTAAATACAAGTAAAGATAAAAGTGTTGTGATTTTTTTCATAGTAGTATTTATTAAATTAATGTTAGTGATGATTTTTTTGAAATGCATAAATTGGAAGCTATCAAGATATTGGCAATTACAGAAATTCTACGATCGGCACTTGCTCCATCTTCTTTATGATAAAATTTTTTTGCAATTATGTATTCAATAGTAGCATTATCAAGGCCAGGTTCGCCCATTTTGTGTTTTTGTGCATTTCCTTTTGCAAGTGTTTTTTTATCAGCACTTTGCAATACTTCCAATACATGCTCAAATATTTTAATACAAAAATAAGTATCGGCAGGCATTACTCTTTTTTCTGTGTTGATAGCAATAATTTTCGAGTTTTTATAAATTGGATGTATAATGAAACTATCATATAATTTTCTTTTTCTCTGTAGCGGTATGGTAATTGTAGTTTGCCCGCCATTACTATTTTCGTCTAGAAATTTTATAAGTTCCTTCGTATATTTATCTTTTTGTTTGACAACCATAATTTAGAAATAAAATTTACTAATGCAAATTTGTTAAACAATGAAAATACATTCTTAAAAATCGTTAGAAATTATATTTTCTACTAATTATATTTTCTTAAATGATTTAAGCACAAATTATTATAAAAACAAAAAAACGGCGTAATGCCGTTTTTATTAATATTAATTTATCTTTTAAGTTCTAACTGTTAGATTGTTTTTAACAAATTTGGGAGTATTTTTAAATCCTTAATGCGTTTGTCCTCGCTATTTTTTCGTTCTATAATCAATTCCTTTTCATCAATCCCCGTCAATTTTGAAACTTTGGTAAGTAATCTTGATACGGTCTGTTCTCTTCTTTTTACAGTAGCAGATATGGTTTCGGGCTGATTACTGTTCTCAAATAATTGATTAAGATTATTAAGCGATACAAATTGGTTGTTTTGTTCTATTAGATATAATAATAATCGTTTTTCTTGTTCATCAAAAAATGTAACAGGTTTGTTTTTATATAAAAATAATTCTTTTTGTCGATGGAGGACAATGCCATTGTATGGTTTTAATTT
>CAIRMK010000117.1 GCA_903879645.1 uncultured Bacteroidota bacterium | reverse complement strand
CAGATAATCCAAAATATTTAATAAAATCAGAAAAAAGAATTAAAGTTTTGCAACGACAACTAAGCAAAAAACAAAAAGGAAGCAATCGAAGAAAAAAGACAATTTTTAAAGTATCAAAATTACATAACAAAGTAGCAAATCAAAGGTCTAACTTCTTACATAATCTAACATACCAACTTACCCACGATAACCAAGTGGATAGTATAGCAATTGAAAATCTAAATATATCCGAAATGATGAAAAATCATCATTTGGCAAAATCAATTAGCGATGCAAGTTGGAATGAATTTGTAAGACAACTAACATATAAATGTAAATGGTATGGCAAAAATTTATTAACAATTGGTAGATTTGAACCATCGAGCAAAATGTGTTCTTGCGGAGAAATAAATAATAATTTATCTTTATCAGATAGAAATTGGACTTGTCAAAAATGTGGAGTTACACATGATAGAGATATATTAGCCGCAAACAACATAAAACATTTTGCATTATCAGGGCGGTTGTCGCCCGCAGGGATCGTGGAGGTGTCGCAATAGCGAACCGATGAAGCGATAATTAACTAATGTTAAAACAAATGAACAAAGTCGAGGGGTATAAAAATATGAATATATTAAATTTAAAAATTTTAGAAAACACTCCATTACATACTTTAATTGCCTCTGGTATTACAAAAGTAGAAGATTATTGGAACTCATCAAAAGAAATGTTAATTGATTGGGTTGCGATAAGAGGAGGGGCTAACGATTGGGCGATATATTATCAATTATCAAATAAAAATTGGAATAGTCAACAAATAGTTAGACAAGGCGAAAAAATGCACAATCGTGATTCTATTGCAAAATGTATTTGTTGCGATGAGGAAACTTTAAACTTATATAGAGATTAAAAATATGAAAAATGATAATCCCACAGATTTGTTGACTAAATCAACTACGCCCGCCATAAAAGAAACTACACCAAGAGAAACATATTGCTTGCCAGAAACTTTACATCTATTGTTAAAACATCCAATTTCAAAACAAAGAATTATAAACGCTATAAAAGATAAATTTGAATTGAATGAAATGATTGATTCTGATAGTAAAGAAATTGTTTTGTATATTAAAAACGAAAAATAATGCGTGTATGGCATCAATCACTATTACCTATTCTTTGCCAAAACATTTATGTGCCGTATGGTTAGAAACAAACTCTATTTATAAAATCATAATTAACAATAAAAAAGGATATAGTATGCACCCTGCTACAATAGAATGGAAACAATGCCCCGATAAATTATGGGATAGAATGAAATTGATTAGAGAAGAAATGTTAAAGCGTGGGTATCACCCAAAAGAATTACCGCCTCGCCCCGCCGATACTATATTTGAGCCAGTAGAATGGCAATCGGTTTCAGAACAAATAAAAAGGTTAAAAGAAAAAAGGTCAACAATTAAAAGTTGTAAATGCAAAATATGAAAACAATAAAATATAGACAATATTTTAAAGGTGAGTTTTATTTTTGGGGATATATAGACGGACATTTTCAAACTCCATTAAGCAATGCAGACGCTTGCAACTTGGAAAGTCAGCAATTCACAGGGCTTACAGACAAGAACAATAAGGAGATTTACGAGGGAGATATTCTTAAATCAGAATACAACGGAGAGCACAGTGTTATTTTTAGGGACGGAACTTTCTGTATAAAACACGTTAACGAAGCAGATGGGTCGAGGGGTTGTTGCAAACCTTGGCGTGGTGGAAACTTGTCAGAACAATGTAATTCGGAAGAAGTCATCGGTAACATTTATGAAACCCCAGAATTATTAAATTAAAAAATATGAACCAAGAATTAGAAATTACATATAGAAACAAATTCGATAATGCACATCGTTGTGAATTTGGTAAAAATAGATTTTATGTAGATATTTCTGGAGAAGTTGATGAAGAATTTCTTGCAAAACTGCTTGAATTTATTAAACAGAACTCCCCCGAAGTTATACCACATATCTGAACTTTTGACATTGCTCCTTTCCGAGGGGCATTGTGAAAAGCCCAGCCAAACTAATCCTTTAAGCTGTTTCGCTTTTCTATCCCAAATGATGTACTGGAGGTGGGTGTTATCTTTCTTTCAGAATGAGATTTATAATATCCCTCCTCTGGTCATCTAAAAATTATGATTGAAATTACAAAATACGCCGAACTGAAAGAATATATTACAGCTTTTAGCAAGAAGCAAATAAATTTTTTGACTATATTATCGCGTGGCGGACTTGGGAAAACGAGTCTTGTTGAAGATATTTTAGCGGAAGAAAGCCCGCTTTTTCTTAATGGGCATTTAACTCCCCTTGCTTTTTTCAAGATTTTAAAGAGTGAGAACGATATTGATAATTCGTTCATATTGGTAGTTGATGACATTGATGGGATTTTACACAATGATACTAATGTTGCAATATTAAAAGCGGTATGCGACACTAAGGATAAAAAGACCGTAAAATATACCTCTACAACACGATTACTTTCTGAAAGCGATAAAGAATTTCAAACCAGGTGTAAAACCATTCTACTTACAAACAAACTTAATGTAGGCGATGATGACCTCGCGGCCCTCGTAACGAGGGCGAATGTTGTTAATTTTAATCCTCCTGATATAGAAATATTATCTTTTCTAAAAACTTTTGCTAAAGATAAGGAAATTATAAAATACATAGAAACATACGCCAAAATTTCTAAGAAGTTAAATTTGCGTGTGTATGCGAGGGCGTTAGAATTAAAAAACTCCAATTTAAACTGGAAGCAAGAGGTGTTAAACTCTATGGAAGTAAATCCAACTTATGCCGAGTTTGACGAATTAAAATCAAAATATAAAACTGAAAAAGAAAGAATAACTAATTTTAGTTTGGGAAGAGCGAGTTATTTTAGAATTAAGAAAATTTTAAATTCTAAGATGTAAAAATTTGCTGAACATAAAATAAATATGTATAATATATGGCATAAGACAAAATTTAATAAACCTTTTTTCTTGAAGAAAAAAGCGTTTCATATTAGTGCTTTTCTTTTTTTAACTCGTGAGGGTTAGAACACTGACTTCAAGCAGTGAAGGTAAAGAAGAGCACTGCTATAAAATGCTTTTTTAATTGAAAGATGGTTAGCGATAAAATGATAAAAACTTTTATTAGACCACCGAAAAAATATAGCAACAATTATTTAATAAGATTTGATAGGGATAGATTAAAACAATTTTCTAAAACAAATCGCCCCGAACAAGCACTCGCACAAGCTCTTGTTTATAACTCTATTTTAATAGGAATACGAGCAAAAATTAAAGATAACACGAGAGATTTCTTCAGCACTGGCATTTACAAAAAGCAATACAGGGGT
>CAIRMK010000116.1 GCA_903879645.1 uncultured Bacteroidota bacterium | reverse complement strand
TTTCTATGTTATAAGAATCAATTGTATCATAAACGGAATCAATTAAAAATTCCTCTTTACGGTTGATTATGCCGTACTTATTATTAATTTTTACCAATATGTTTTCATTGAGAAAATCCAAAAATTCAAAATTTGGCTTAACTATTATTTCCCCATCTTCATTAATAATTCCTTTCTTATCATTTTCTGTAAATTCATAAAAACCTTTTTTGTCAAGTTCGGCTAATCTTTCATGTTTAGGAGCTATTATCCAATTCCCATTTCTATCGATTAATCCATATTTTAATTTACCCTCTTGTAAAATTGATGCTATGTATCTTATATTCATCATATTATAATTAATATAGTCTATGCTTTAAGTTTTTTTAAATGTATGGTTTTTAACTGTTTATTAAAAATAAAATTAAATATTTGCAAATAATATAGTATAATCACAAAAATATTGATAATGAATGTAATTGAAATTCAAAATCTGATAAATAAAATAGGAAACTTAAAAACAAGTTTTAATGAGCAAACACAAGAGTATTCATTAAATGAGCTGCCTGTTGCAAATATTAACCTTAATGATAATGATGCTTTATTTGATGAATACCAGATTAAATTAAAAACCCAATTAAATCAAAATAGCGATGTTAGTCTGCTTAAAAAATTATTGTTGTCAGTAAATAGCTTTGAAAAGGAATTATATGAACATTATCATTATTTCAGAATTAAGTTGTTTGAATCTTCAAATTCCAATAAAGACTTAATAAAAATTTGTAAAATAATTGATGTAAAGTTAGATTGTTTGGCTCAAATGGAAACATATTTGGAAAACACTATACAAAATTTTGATTTCAAATTAAAAACAGATTTTGGAGAGGAAGAATCTCAATCTAAAGGTAAGCTTTTTGAAGATGATGAATTGGAATTAAGTGGGGTACCTAAGTTAAATTTATCAAATAGATTTAAACTATTAAAATCACTTAAAATAGTTGATGTTTTAGAGGAATTAAAGATTGATAAAAAACAAAAGATTATTCTTTTGGCTTTAACAATGGGTATCAATATAGATAATGCAAGGCACTTGCTTTCCAACACATACCCAGACCCTCCAAAATCTAAAGAAAGAGAGTTAGAGAATTTTTTTATGAAATACAATATTAAATTGTAGCCTGTAAATCAATGCTTTATAAAATATATTCAAAATGGGTGAGTTTTCATTTTGACCCATGAATTGACCCAATACATCTTTGCAGTGTCAAAAGGGAACAATATTACTAATACGTAATTGACAAGTTCCTTTAATTATTAACTAATAACAAAGATGTATATGAATCGCAATAACACTACTTAGGTTTATTAAACCAAAAATTCAACTAATCGGGAGTTAGATTGAATTACTTCAAAAAACTTTCCAAATCTGGAAAGCTATTAATCACAAAATTTATTTAATCAAAAAAAATCTATTTGAATATGGACAGGAAGAAAACTGCCATAACCCAAACAATCGGAATTAACTTTAAAAATTAAAATTATGGCTACAAATAGCAAAATTGAGTGGACCCACCACACTATGGGACTAGGTTGGGGATGCAGAACAGTGCGTGAAGGTTATAAAGGGGTTAATAAACGTAACGTTAATTATATAAAAAAAATTGAGAATTTTTCCATTAATGTAATTGCCGAATATACTTTCGATGAGAAAATAAATAGATGTTTAATCAATTCATTTTCTGATTTCAAGGGAGTTCAGAAAGTTTATGAAGTGGCCGACAGTCATTTGTTTTTGGAATTAATGTTACAATCACTAAAACAATCCCCATGGTCAGCATGTGTAACTTTAAACACTATTGAAGAATTAAATAGTGTTAGAAAGTTTATAACTGAAGATGGCTCAACTGGTTTAACATTGAGTTATGACGGAGCGATGGGAAATGGTTTTTCTAATCCAAATAATAAAAGACCATTCAATTTATCTCAATTATTAGTTCTAGGAGTAAAAGAGGGTGCAATTATGTTTGATGCATTTGATACAATTCTACCATCTTACTATTCAATGTTTGGATTTAAAGCAGTAGCAAGAATTCCATTTAATGATGATTATAAACCGTTAATTAAAAATGGGAAATCAGAAAAAGATTGGTGTTTTAAACAGTATAAAAAATTCAATAATGGAAGGCCTGATGTTATATTTTTTGTGTATGATGGTAACGATAGAAACATCATTGAAGATAGAATTGGTGTATTCAAACTATTCAATATTAATCAAAAAAATCATATTCAATTATTTGGAAAAGATGAATATGATTTAGCAAAAACAGTAGCATTAAAAACATATTTAAATATTTTAAAAACTGAACTGGCATTAAATAAACTACCAATCCTAGAAGATTTAGAAATAAGACAATTTCCAAAAAACTACACCTTAATAAATAATAACAACATGAAAACAACATTAAAAACCGCTTTAAGCAAAGAAGAAAGAATTGCAAATAACAACACTAAATGTGCATTGGCACTAGAAAAAGGTTATAAATATGACCAAGAAACTGGTAAAATAATCGGTCAAAGAAACAAAGCGATTAACGCCCAAAATAATGGCTATACCATTATATCTTTTGTTGTAGGTGGTAAAAGAACGTACTTATATGGAACAACCTTCATTGAGTATGTTTTGAAACGTGAGAACGAATCGATTTCTCATGAAGAAATTGAATTAGCTAAAGTTTATGTGAAGCCATCAGCCTCATATTTAGCCCAAAGAAAAGCTTTAAAAGAAGCACAGAAGCAAAAAGCGTTGGTTGAAAGTGATATTCAAGATGTAATCACTGATAACACTAAATTTAATTTAGCAGAAAAGAGACCTCTTAATAAAAGGGAATTGAGAAAACTCTCAAAAAGACAAAAGAATAATAGAAGACAAAAGCGATTTGTGGCTTAGTCCAAAAATATCTAGAGAATAATTATCTAGCCTACATCTAACTGCTTTCCAAGTCTGGGAAGAAGTAATTCAAATTAATAAAACCGAATTATTTATTAGCTCATTTATGTGGGACTAGATTTTTATTGAATTTAACGAAGAAAAAAAAATGAAAAATAATTTATTTAAGAACAAACAAAAGGTTCGGAAGAGTGTGGTCAAAGATGAAGACGAAGAAAGTTGAAATTACAATTTTTCTTGCCAACGATGACGAAGAAGGAAAAG
>CAIRMK010000115.1 GCA_903879645.1 uncultured Bacteroidota bacterium | reverse complement strand
CTTAATTATTGCTTAGGAATTTTTATTGAGAAAACTTCTAATCAAAAGCGAAGACAATTTTTGCTTTATATTGGATTAATTCAGGGAATTGGTGGATTGGTATTTTTTAAATATTTCAATTTCTTTGTTACTTCTTTTAATGATTCATTCAAGTTATTAAATATAAATTGTAATCTTCAAACACTAAACATTATTGTCCCATTAGGAATTAGCTTTTTTACGTTTAGAACCATAAGTTATCTTTTAGATATTGATAAGGGAAAAATTGAAGCTTCAAAAGATTGGGTAGTTTTTTTTAATTATATTTCTTTTTTTCCTTCTGTATTATCAGGTCCAATAGATAAAGCAAAAGCATTTATTCCACAATTGGAAAAGAAGAGGCATTTTGATTATTATCAATCTATCGATGGATTGCGTCAGATATTATGGGGTTTATTTAAAAAAGTTGTTATCGCAGATAATTGTTCTTTAATTACTCATACTATTTTTGATAATTACCAAACGTTACCAGCTAGTTCTTTGTTACTTGGGGCTTTTTTTTATACAATTCAAATCTATGCAGATTTTTCAGGTTACTCTGATATGGCAATTGGAATTTCACGACTTCTAGGATTTACTATTACTAGAAATTTTGACAATCCTTTTTTTAGTCAAAATATAGCTGATTTTTGGAGAAAGTGGCACATATCTTTGACTTCTTGGTTAACAGAATATGTGTTTACACCTTTAAGCATCACCTTTAGAGATCATGGTAAATTTGGATTAATTTCTGCAATCCTAATTAACTTCACAATTATAGGGATTTGGCATGGAGCGAATTGGACTTATGTGCTTTTTGGGTTTTTACATGGTTGCTATTTTATTCCACTTATTATTAAGGGAACTATGAATAAAAAAAAGAAAATAGCAAAAGACAAATTATTTCCTAGTTTTAAAGAGTTTATAAATATTTTTAAAACTTTTATATTAGTAATGTTGACTTTTATTATTTTTAGAAGTCAAACAATTTATAATGCATTTCAGTATTATCAAAGGTTGTTTTCTAAGTCTCTTTTCTCATTTCCAAATCTTGAAAAGAACAATGAAATTACTATTATTACTTTTTTCTTTATTTTAATAATGTTTGTAATTGAATGGATAGGAAGAGAGCAACCCTACGCAATAGCGACTCTGCTTTCTAAAAGACCAAAAGTTTACAGATTGGCATTTTATTATTTGATTTTAATTCTCATTTTTATGTTTGCAGGTTCTGGTCAGCAATTTATATATTTTCAGTTTTAGATATGAAAAAATTCATAAAACACTTTTTGCTTTTTATAGCACCCATACTATTTTTGGCCTATTTTATTGATGTTTTTATTTCTAACAATTTGAAGAAATCTAATTGGTTTGCTAATAAAGAATATCCAACTTGGAACGCTATAATTGAAAAAAAAGTAAATTCAGATATTATTATCTACGGCAGTTCAAAAGCATGGGTTGATATTGACCCATTAATAATTAGTAATAAATTGAATTTTTCAGCTTATAATTTGGGTATTGATGGGCATAATTTTTGGTTACAGTATTTGAGGCATAAAATGTTAATTAAAAAAAATAAAAAACCCAAATTGATTATAATTTCATTAGACCATGCTACATTTCAAAAGAGAAAAGATTTATATAATCAAAATCAATTTCTCCCCTATATGCTTTGGAATAATAGAATAGAGCTGGCTACTGAAAGTTATGAAGGTTTTAATTTGTTTGATTTTAAAATTCCTTTGATACGATATTATGGAAATTATCAAGCTATTAAAATGGCAATTAGATGTTCATCTAGTCGTTTTAGTAATCCAATTCATAGAGTAAAAGGAT
>CAIRMK010000114.1 GCA_903879645.1 uncultured Bacteroidota bacterium | reverse complement strand
CGTCTGATGATAAAGATAAACCGCGATTTGTCGCGTCTGATGATAAAGATAAACCGCGATTTATCGCGTCTGATGATGAACCGCGATTTATCTCGTCTGATGATAATGAAAACGATAATACAGAGACGCGATTAATCGCGTCTCTACAAGAAAACGTTGGTGGATTTTCGGGTAATAAAAATCCAATGTTAAATGATAACATTTCAAAAATCATACGATGGTACAAAGGGCGATGTTCATTTGAATGTAGAAAAATACATTCCGATTTCGCATGGCAATCCCGATTCCACGATCACATTATTCGCAATTCAAAATCATTTGATACCATTCAAAATTATATCTTTGAAAATCCAATGAATTGGAAAGATGATAAATTTTACAAACAATGAATCCACAAATCAAAACCTTTCCAACTACAAAATTCATAGGCAAGAATCTTTCCTTTACCTATTCCGATTACCGTGCTTTTGAATTGTGGAGCAGTTTTATGCCGCGTCGCAAAGAAGTTCAAAATGCTATAGGAACAGATTTGTATAATATTCAAATCAATCCCATTGGGTTTTCATTTGGATTGCAGGAACCTTTTGTGAAATGGGCTGCTGTTCCTGTAGCTAATTTTGATTTTGTTCCTGATGGAATGGAAACTTTAGAAATTCCAGAAGGTTGGTATGCTGTTTTTCACTACAAAGGAGATCAATCGAATGCGCCAGCCTTCTTTAATGCTATTTATACCGAGTGGTTGCCTGCTTCCAACTATGAATTAGACCACAGACCACAATTTGAAATCCTTGGCGCAAAGTATAAAACCAACGACCCCAACTCCGAAGAGGAAATTTGGATTCCTGTGAAGCTGAAATCCTGATTCTACTGCTGTTCTAGTTTGTTTTAAGGCTATCCCAAATTTCTTTTGGGTTGCCCCAATATTATTTTGATACATCACTTTTTTGTTTTGGGTTGTCTTTAATTATTTTTGGGTTGTCCCTAAATTATTTTGGGCTATTCCAAACTTATTTTAGGATATCCCTTTTTTATTTTGGGTTATTCCAAACTAATTTTGGAATAGCCCAAACTAGTTAGGGGCAGTCCCTTTTTTAAATTGGAACAGATAATTAGTAATAGTATTTATGTTTTTTTTAATATAATCTACTATAATATATTGCTTTAGCCAGCGTTATAGGAAATGAATCGAGTGTGTAATTATAAAAATCAAGATTATGCCTAACTATTATTTACCTAGTTCTGACCCAAAGCTAGTTCTTTGGCTAACTAATTTTAAAAACAAGATTAGTGAGTTTGCTACAACCTTGCATTTGACTCCCGAAGAAGTTGCTACAGACCAACAATGTTGCAATGAAATGAATGCCGCCATTCAAAAAGTAGTAAGTTTAAAAGCACAACTAAAAGCTGCAGTTAAAGACCGTAATGATATTATCGATAGTAAAGGAGGTCAATTGAGAACCCGGATTAGCCGATACAAAACCAATGAAAATTACAATGATGCCATTGGTAGTAGTTTAAGTATTATTACACCAAAAAGAATTTTGGATATAGAAAATTATAAAGCCGAGATTAGTGTTAGAAGTAATGGTGGTCAAATTCAAATTAGATTTGTAAAGAAATTGGCCAATGGTATTAATCTTTATTCTCGCAAAAAGAGTGGTGAAGAATGGCAATTGGTTTCTAGAGTTACTAAAAGTCCTTTTATCCACAAACTTGTATTGGAAACAAAAGGAATTCCCGAAAATATAGAGTACCGAGCCTTTGGGGTAATAGATGATAAAGAAATTGGAAAGCCAAGTGATATTGTTCAGATTGTGTATGCTGGGTGATGTGTGGGGATTTTTTTTGGTATATTTACAAGGAATAAAATGGTTGTAATGTTAAGTTATCTAAAATGGATAGATATGATGATATTAGTTAATCATTTTAATTTAATTTTTTTAAAAAAAATAAAAAATGTTTGGTAAAAGTATAAGAATATATTTGTCAGATGGTTCTCCAAGTGGTTTACGTCATGTAGAAATAGCTAATTGGTCAGGTCAAGCAATTGCTTGCCCAAGAAGTCGATTTTCAGAGTTAAAAAACTGGATTGAATCTCAACGGCCAGGAGTATATTTTTTACTTGAAAAACATTCAACTGATGATAAAAATACAGTTTATATTGGAGAATCTGAAAATGTTTATAAAAGACTTATTGAACATGATAGTAAGAAAGATTTTTGGAATGAAGTAGTTTTATTTACAAGTAAGGATGAAAATTTAACTAAATCTCATATTAAATATTTAGAGTCACGATTAACAAATATCACAAAAATAGCTGATAGATATTCAACAGAAAATGGTAATAGACCAACTGAATCTTCTTTGCCTCGAGCTGATAAAGATGCTATGGAAGAGTTTATTCATAATGCAAGAATGATTTTAGGGACTTTAGGGCATAAATTATTAGAGCCAATTAACTCAACTAGTAATGAAGTAAATGAGTCTAATACAGAATCTTTGATTGGACATAAATTGTTTTTTAATGTTAATGGACACTCTGCTGAAGGAAAGCAAACTGATGAAGGTTTTCTTTTGGTTAAGAATTCAGAAATATCCATCGAAACAGCAACAAGTATTCCTGGTAAAATAAACTTAATGAGAAATAAATTAATTGAAAATCAGGTTTTAGTAGAAAATAATAATAAACTTATATTAACCAAAGATATAATTTTAAGTTCTTCTTCATATGCTGCAGCATTAGTAGCAGGAACTAGCAGAAGTGGACCTCAAAGCTGGAAAGATTCTAACGGTAAAACTCTTAAGGTTTTGGAAGAAAACTTGATAAGGAATTAAGCATAGAAGTAATTAGCTTTAATAATCTCTATAACTTTATAAAAAATAAAGCATGGAAACACCTTCTTCAACTCCTGGGTTTTGGCAATTTGATGCGGCGTATTGGTACAAACAACTCTATACTTCTGATAAAGGCTTGTCTTCATCGGATGCGGCCAAAGTGCTTTCGCAATCCAGTCAGCATAAAAAAACAAAATCTGCATTCAGCAAAGATGTTACGCTTTTTATAGGGCAATTTAAAAGTCCACTCATGTTATTGCTTATTGGTGCCGTTATTCTTTCGGCTTTCTTGGGCGATACCTCCGATGTATTTATCATTTTATTTATAGTCATCTCTACCGGCTTGATGAGTTTCTTTCAAGAACGCAATGCCAGCAAAGTAGTAGAGAAACTCCAATCGATGATTTCTTTAAAGACTAATGTCTTGCGCGATGGTGTAGTCAAAGAAATTGTAGCTACCAATATAGTAAGTGGCGACATCATTGTACTTAAAGCTGGCGATATGATTCCAGCCGATTGTTTGTTGATTGAAGCCAACGAACTCAATGCCAACGAAGCCAGTCTAACCGGAGAATCCTATCCTGTTCGTAAAGAAGTAGGCGTATTGGATCCACACACCGAATTGTCTAAAAGAACCAACTGCCTTTGGGAAGGCGCCAATATTGTAAGCGGTAATGCCAAAGCAGTAGTCATCAATACAGGCAATGATACCATTTTTGGCAGTATTGCTCAAAGTGCGAATACGGTAGTTGAAACCACTTTTGAAAAAGGAATTAAAGATTTTGGGTATTTCTTAATGAAGATTACCCTAGTGCTTTCCTTTTTTATTCTGATGGTTAATTTGTTGAATCATAAAAGTGTGATTGAATCGGCTCTTTTTGCGTTGGCACT
>CAIRMK010000113.1 GCA_903879645.1 uncultured Bacteroidota bacterium | reverse complement strand
TTAATGCGCTATAAAAAAGCTGAGGCTCTTATCATTGCTGATAGAAGTTTAACTAATGAAGAACGTTTGTCTATTGTTGAAGAATGCATAGAGTATGGTTTTAAGTTGTATACCTTGCCTGTTGTTTCGGATTGGGATGATAAAAAAGAAATCTCAAAAAATATAAAAAACTTTGAAATTCAAGATTTATTAGAAAGAAAGCCGATTGTTTTGGACACAATCGCTATTTCATCTAAATTAAAAGGAAAAACAATTTTAGTCTCTGGTGCTGCTGGTTCTATAGGAAGTGAAATTGTTAGGCAGGTTCTATTATTTGATCCACAAAAAATCATATTATTAGATCAAGCAGAGACGCCGTTACATTCGTTATCGTTAGAGATTTTAGGAGTTAATAAAGAAGTTGAAATTTTAAATATGATTGCTGATGTTCGAGATTATGATGTTTTAGATAAAATATTTCGAACTTTTTTACCAGATGTAGTTTACCATGCAGCTGCATATAAGCATGTTCCAATGATGGAAGAAAATCCAACTCAAGCAATTTTTACTAATGTTCTTGGGACTAAAAATCTAGCTGATTTGTCCAATAAATATAATGTAGATCAGTTTGTTATGATTTCTACCGATAAAGCTGTAAACCCAAGCAGTATTATGGGGGCCAGTAAGAGAATTTCAGAAATGTATGTGCAATCCAAGCATTTTAAACATAAAAAAAATAATAGTGAGCGTTATACTAAATTTATTACCACTCGTTTCGGGAATGTGTTAGGGTCTAATGGTTCTGTTGTTCCTTTATTTACAAAACAAATACAAGAAGGAGGTCCAATAACTATAACACATCCTGAAATAATTCGTTATTTTATGACAATTCCAGAAGCTTGTCAATTGGTTTTAGAAGCTGGTTCTATGGGGAATGGAGGAGAAATTTATATATTTGATATGGGTAAACCTGTTAAAATTATTGATTTAGCTAAAAAAATGATTCGGCTTGCAGGGTTTATTCCGGACAGAGATATTAAGATAAAAATTGTTGGTTTGCGACCTGGCGAAAAATTATTTGAGGAATTGCTTAATGATTCGGCTAAAAACCTTGCTACCCATCATGAAAAAATTACAATTGCAGTTGAAATTTGTGATGAATATAAAGTAATCAATCAACAGATAGAAGAGTTAATTCAAGTGGCAAGAAAAGGAGATCAAGACGAATTGGTTTTAAAGATGAAAAAACTAGTTCCTGAATACAAAAGTTTGAATTCAGTTTTTCAAAAATTTGATTTTAAAGAAGTCTAAAACCATGTTTTTTTCAAGTTTATTAAGATTATTTATTTTTGAAAATAAAAAAGGGAAGTCATTTCATTTTTTTTTTCTCAATTTGCCGTAAAATTGTATTTTTTCTCCTATATTTTTTTAATTCCTTTGTCCTACTCTGCAATATAAATAAGTGAAACTCTGAAACAAAAAACGTACTATTTAGTTTCAATCAAAAAAGTTCAAACGACTTTACTTTAAAGAAAAAAAACACTGATTATAATCTTCTTAAATTATTATATTTGTCGCATTGTAAAGGAAAAAAAAAGAGTTTTCAATTCTTCATGAAATTAGTATTAAAATGAGATCTACTCCAGAGACATCCGATTGGGATTTAGTAATAAAAGGACATACCTCTCTTTTTGATTTAAAGTTTAACGATCTTTGGAATTATAGGGATTTGTTATTAATGTTTGTAAAAAGAGATTTTGTAAGTTTTTATAAACAAACCATTCTTGGTCCGCTTTGGTTTTTTATACAACCTATTTTTACTACAATAGTTTTTACTTTTGTTTTTGGGAATCTTGCGGGTATTAGTACCGATGGTTTGCCGCAACAACTATTTTATTTAACAGGGATTACTTCTTGGAATTATTTTTCTGATTGTTTGACTAAAACGAGTACAGTGTTTAAAGATAATGCCAATATTTTTGGCAAAGTATACTTTCCTAGATTGATCATGCCATTGAG
>CAIRMK010000112.1 GCA_903879645.1 uncultured Bacteroidota bacterium | reverse complement strand
ATTATGAGCACACAAAATCAAATAGCATCGAGATACCCCTAACGGTAATCGACGATGTAGTAGCTAAACTACAAGATTGCAAACATCAACTGGCACCTTACGTGCAAGGGCTAACTGCCGAAGAGCGTCAAAAGCTTTTTAAAATGGGAAACAAAACAGTAGCCACTGTTGAGAAAACCAAGGAATATGTAATTACTAATCCGCATTTTGTTCCTTCTTATATGGATCAGGCAGAGTTTAAAAAAGATGTTACTGTAGTTTCGCAACTTACAGCTATTGTAAACTTATCAACTCAAATAGCTTCTGATGCCGATGACACGATGATGCTTGCAGGTTCAGAAGCACTACAAGGAGCATTACTTTATTATGGTCAGGTTAAAGAAGCGCATCATAAAAGTATTCCAACGGCTAAACCAATCTATGAAGATTTGAGTGAGCGCTTTAAAAGAGGTACTTATAAAAAGAAAACGCAGTAATTCAATTTTGAGGTTCAAAGTCTCAAAATTCAAATTCAGAGGGTGAAAATTCAGGTTCAAAGCTTGAATTTTCACCCTTTTTGCTTGAAAATTTAGATTAATAATGTGAATTTTCAGGTTCAGAGCCTGAAAATTGAGAGTAATAGTGTGAAAATTGAGGTTATTAACCTGAAATTTGAGGTTAATAACCTGAATTTCTAATCCTGCAAGGTTTCCAAAACCTTGTAGGTATTTTTTTGTGATTAAATTTATACCTACAAGGTCAAAAAATACCTTGCAGGAATGAAAAATAGGAGTTTATTTTTTAGACTAATTCGTCACATCATCATCTTTTAGTTTTTTATCCACTATTTCATTGTTTTTCAATTTCACAGGTTTGTTGCTGTTTTTGCGCATTTTGATGTTTAAAAACTCCACAAACAAAGAGATTAGAGGATTACATCTCTAAAAATAGTCTTTGGATTACTATTGATTTATCACAATATGTTAGTGAGGGTGCGGGACAATTGGATTGAATAAAACAACTGCTACTACATTCTAATACTAATTGCTAGATTTTCGGCAAATTGTATGTCTCTTTTTTTATTCCTCCTCTTCAGAAGCATTGGATTTAGAATAGTTTCTCCATTTCTCAATGCAATCGGCCATATCCTTAGGGATTTCGGTATCAAATCGCATCAAGACTCCTGTGGTGGGATGAACGAATCCTAATGTTTTAGCGTGTAGCGCTTGGCGCGGTAGTGTTTTAAAACAATTGTCTATAAACTGTTTGTATTTAGTAAACGTCGTTCCTTTTAGAATTAAATTTCCGCCATAGCGTTCGTCATTAAACAAAGGATGTCCAATATGTTTCATGTGCACGCGAATTTGGTGGGTACGACCTGTTTCAAGTTTGCAAGAAATCAAAGTAACATAACCAAAACGTTCCAATACTTTATAATGAGTAACGGCATGTTTGCCTATTTCTGGGTCAGCAAAAACTGCCATTTGCATTCGATCTTTTACATGTCGAGCAATATTTCCGATGATGGTTCCCTCCTCTTCTTTTACATTTCCCCAAACTAAAGCTATATATTCTCTTTCAGATGTTTTGTCTTCAAATTGTTTTGCTAAATGAGTCATTGCGGATTCGGTTTTAGCCACGACTAAAAGACCAGAAGTATCTTTATCAATACGATGTACTAGTCCGGGACGCTCAGAACTATTCAGCGGTAAGTTTTCAAAATGGAATGCCAAAGCGTTCACTAACGTTCCTGTATAATTTCCGTGACCGGGATGGACCACAAAATTGGGTGGCTTATTGATTAACAACAAGGCATCATCTTCATAGACTATATCCAACGGAATATCTTCGGGGTCTACCCTATTTTCAAAAGGTGGATGGGATAATAAAATACGAATAACATCCAATGGTTTTACCTTATAATTGGATTTTACAGGAATATCATTTACATAAATATCACCATTGGTAGCAGCATTCTGAATTTTATTACGTGTGGCATTAGGCACCATCAACATTAAATATTTATCAATTCTTAAAAATGCTTGGCCTTTGGGTACATCAAATCGATAGTGTTCAAAAAGTTCGTCTTCGGGTTCTTGAAAATCAATATTATTGTTCATTTGGGATGGTATCTTTTGGAACGTTTTTTGAGATAGAATCTAATTGCGTTTCGTCAAAAACAACTTTTCCATCACCGAGTACTAAATCAATTTTAGACGCTTTTAATACTTTAGTACCTGCTTTTATCTTCACCCCATTCATCCACATTTCAAGCACCATGTCTTTTCCGATGTAGGGGATGTATTTAATGGTTCCTTCTTGCAAGCCAACAGCCTTCAAAGTTGGAACCGCTTGACGGTAGGTTTTCTCAACTAAATCAGGCACAGGAACCATTTTAAAAGTGGAAGCATTTAATTTAATATAGATAGTTCTTCCTCCTTTTACTTTTGACCCTGCAATAGGCTCTTGTTGCACGACCGTCAATTTTGGAAAACTCGGATTATAATCTACGGTATCAATAATTTCATAATTCAAATTGAGTTCATCTAACTTTTTCTCCACTTGTTCTGGATTTAATTTAGCCAAATTAGGAACAGCTGTTTCATTACCATGATTGGTAACAAAAGTTATCCAATGAAAAAATAAAAAAGCAATGGTAGCAATGATAGCCAATGCAGCTAAAACTTGTGCTGCAAAAACTTTGCTCGTTAGATATTTTCGTAAACTCATAAAAATAGTATTTATCGCAAAGATATAATTTTTATACCGATAGTTATTTTAAAATTGTTCCATAAAATTGAACAATTAAAATTTACATTGGTAATGTACTTTATTAAATCAACTAAATCATAATTTAGTTAGTACAAGTTTCAACAATTGTGCTATTTTTGTATAGTAATTAAAATAAAATCGCAATGAACGTAGCTGTTGTTATGGGAGGATATTCAGACGAATCTGTTATCTCTTTACGAAGTGGTCAATTGATATTAACTAATTTAGAACCATCAAAATACACCCCTTTTGAAGTTCACATCCTATTAAACGAATGGTATTGTTTGATTGATGATGTTAAATATCCTATCAACAAAGCTGATTTTTCATTTACAAAGGAGAATCAAACTATTCAATTTGACATCGCCGTGAATACTATTCATGGCACACCAGGTGAAGATGGACACATGCAATCTTACTGGGAATTGGTTGATTTGCCTTATACCGGTTGCAATTTCTATCAATCAGCCTTGACATTCAATAAACGAGATACGCTTTCGGTTTTATCCAAATTTGATATTCCAAAAGCACAATCCATCTATTTATCAAAAGGAGATGCCATTGATGGAAAACAAGTTGCCGCACAATTAGGGTTGCCTTTCTTTGTAAAACCCAACCAATCGGGAAGCTCCTTGGGAGTTTCAATGGTTTCAACGCTAGATGATTTTCAAAAAGCATTGGATTTTGCTTTTGCTGAAGACAACGACATTTTAATAGAGTCGTATTTAAACGGAAGAGAAGTATCCGTGGGTGTCATTAAATACAAAGGAGAAACTAAAGTAATGGGGATTACAGAAATACTTTCACAAAATAGTTTCTTTGATTATGAAGCTAAGTATTTGGGGAAATCGGAAGAAATAACGCCTGCTAATTTATCGGAAGAAATAAAAAATCGTGTGGAGGAAACCGCTAAAAAAGTATATGAAGCATTAGGGATGACTGGTTTTTCGAGAACTGATTTTATTATCATGAATGATATTCCGCATTTTATAGAAATCAATACCAATCCAGGTCTATCACCTCAAAGTATTTTTCCACAACAAGCTGCCTATTCCAAAATGCCAATGAGCGATTTATTGGATAATGAAATTAGTTTAGCTTTACAAAGAAAACCAATTTGGAAGAAGTAATATATGATTTTATTAGTTGGAACAAGTAGCAGTATAATTAAAAAAGGAGAAGCACATAACATTACTTGTCCTTACTGCCAATGTAGTACAACTATGAATTACTGCATTCACAATAAATATGCTGTAATTACATTGATTCCATTATTTCCTGTAGAAAAATACGTCTCAATTTATTGTAATACTTGCAACCAAGAGATTAACTTAAAAGATTTAGATGAAAACACATTATCAAGATTAGCTGCAGAAAATAATAATTTAAGAAGCCCTCTTTGGATGTTTTTTGGTAGCTTTGCTTTAGTATGTTGCCTTTTTTATGGTTTATATAGCTATTTCAAATCTGAAACAAGAACAGCTTTACTGATTAAAAATCCAATGATTAAAGATGTTTATTACACTAAAGACACTAAAGGATATTACTATACATTTAAAATTGACAACATTACTAAAGACAGTATTTATACAACAGTAAATGATTATCAAGTTGATACACCTTATGATATAGACGACATAAATGTTTCAGAAAACTATTCTAATCAAAAAAGTGATTTTTCTAAAAATGAGTTAATGAAGCTTTATAATTCAGGCAAAATTATTTCAATAAAAAGACAATAAATGAAAAAAGCAATATTCCCAGGTTCCTTCGATCCAATTACCAATGGTCATTATGATATAATTAAAAGAGGTATTTCTCTATTTGATGAGGTAATTGTTGCTATAGGAATCAATGCCGAAAAGAAATATATGTTTTCGTTAGAAGATAGAAAACGTTTTATTGAAGAAGCTTTCAAAAACGAACCCAAAGTAAGAGTTATCACCTATGAAGGCTTAACCATTGACTTATGTCATAAAGAAAATGCACAATTCATACTTCGTGGTTTACGAAACCCAGCCGATTTTGAATTTGAAAAAGCTATTGCACACACCAACCGATTGCTGTCGAAAATTGAAACAGTATTCCTATTGACTGCTTCAAAAACATCGTTTATTAGTTCGAGTATTGTTCGTGATGTTATTCGAAATGGTGGCGATTATACGGTTTTAGTACCGGATTCGGTGCGGATTTAGGTTTCAGTCGCAGTCGCAGTTTTTAGATCGTACCTACTGAAAACTGCGACTGAATACTGTGACTCATTTACTCTTCCTTTTTAACCACCTTCCTTGCTACTTCAATCTTAAACTTTTTCCCTTTCATTTTTTCATCCCGAATATTGGAAAGAAATTCTTTTACTTTTTTTGATTTTACGGCAGCAAATGAAATAAAATCTTTGACTTCAATTAAACCCAAGTCACCTTTTTCTAGTTTCCCTTTTTGAGAAAAGAACCCTACAATGTCAATTTTATTTAACTTATTTTTCTTTCCGCCACTTACATAAATAGTTTGAAATTGGGGTGGTTTGGGTAAAGTTGTACTATTATCTACATTTAAAACTGGCATTTTATAATCTAGATACTCCATCTTTTTCTCACTTTCATGCGCAATGATATAAGCCGTTCCAGAAGCTAACATTCTAGCGGTACGACCATTTCTATGGGTGAATTCGTCTTCTTTTAAAGGCAAATGATAATGAATAACATGCTTCATTTCTGGAATATCTAATCCACGTGCCGCTAAATCAGTAGTAATTAAATAACTAACACTTCCGTTTCTGAATTGAATTAAAGCACGTTCACGCTCGTCTTGATCCATTCCACCATGATAATAAGTAGAATAAATTCCTTTTTCGTTTAACGTGTCGCTTATGCGTTCAGCTGCATCTCGATGATTACAAAAGATAATCGCAGCTTCCGATTTTAAAGAACAAAGTAAATGGAACAATGAATTAATTTTATCTTTCTCTTTAGAAACCACCATTTTTAAAGAAAGATTGGAGTTTTCTTCTTCTGTAGGAATAAAATCTAAGACTGTTGGATTGCTAACTCTAGTATATTTTGGAATTTCAATATCAGAAGTTGCTGAAACCAAAACACGTTTATTCAACTTATTCAATCTAGCAATGATAAATGACATTTGCTCATGGAAACCCAATTGCAATGATTTATCAAATTCATCTAAAACCAAAGTTTGAATGGCATCAGTAGAAAAAGTGCCTCTATCAATATGATCGGCTATTCTACCAGGAGTACCAATTAAAATAGCTGGAGGGTTGGAGAGATTTTTGATTTCAGTTTCAATAGAGTGTCCACCGTAGCATACATTTACCTTGTAATCAGTCCCCATTTTCTTCCAAACTTGTTCTATTTGCAATCCTAATTCCCGTGAAGGTACTAAAATTAAACATTGCACCTCTTTGCCATCGTCTTGCAACATTTCGAATATTGGAAGCAAAAAAGCTAAAGTTTTACCTGAACCCGTTGGAGATAATAGTAAAACATTGGCATCATTCAAAATAGCATCTTGTGCCATTTCTTGCATTTCGTTTAAGCTTTCAATACCTAAATTTAGAAGTAAATTGGTGGAATGTGGATTTTTATACATTTTGCAAAGGTAAATGCAATTATGAATTAAAAATTACGAATTATGAATTTTATTGTAATGAAAGTATAATTACAAATTCCAAACAATCTTAACCGCAGAAATTTTCTCGGTATTAATTCTTATACCATTACAAACAGAAAAATCATTTTTTAAATAAAAACGCAATGGCGAAGCATAAGCAGTTCCATCTAATTTTGAATCATTATTATGGTCAACAACCCAGCCCGAAAGTTTTGGTTCTATTGATTTTAAATGATTTAATAATTGAGTTCCGAAACCTTTATTTTGAATTTTAGAATTGATGATAATAGCAAACCATTTTTCATTTTCTCTAGTAAATGTAATTGCCCATCCTTGTATAACATCTAATTCATCATGAAGTAAATAATGATTGACATCTGATAAATTATCTAAATAAGCATCAAATTCAAAAATAGATTGATAACAAATATTTGAAGGATATTCATAGTTCCACAATTGAAAAATAAACTCCTTTTCTTGTACAGATAAATTAGATTTTGATATTATGGTTTTCATTTTCTTCTATAAACAACAATTTGATGTTTTCATAAGAATTATTCAAAGCTTGCTTGATTTCCTCTGGGTTTAACCAAGCCACTTTTTCAATCCCTTCGTTAGCCTGCGGAATAAGTTCTCCTTCAAAATCGGTT
>CAIRMK010000111.1 GCA_903879645.1 uncultured Bacteroidota bacterium | reverse complement strand
TTTGTCAAGAAAATAAAAGTGACATTGAAGAAATTAAATCTAATTATCTAGAGGGTTTAACTTTTCATTATGTGAAAGAAATGAGTGAAGTTATTGAGATTGCTTTAACAAATCAGAAGGTAAAAAATGCTAAAGTTATAGATTAATATTATAAGTATATTTTTAAAAAGGCGTGCAGATTTTAAATCTCATGCCTTTTTTATTTTACTTTTTCTATAACTATAAAAATAATATCTTCGCATTTCCGTTATAGGTTAGTTATTTACTATTTTCTGTATGTTAAAAAAACTATTTGTCTCCTTTGCGTTACTTTTTTGTGCTGTTAATTACAGTCAAATAGGAGGTAAGTCAGTTTATGATTTTCTCAACTTGGTGACTTCTCCAAGACAAGCTGCACTAGGGGGAAAAGTTATTACAATCTTTGATGAAGATGTCAATCA
The DNA here is from genome assembly GCA_903879645.1 of uncultured Bacteroidota bacterium. GTDB lineage: Bacteria > Bacteroidota > Bacteroidia > Flavobacteriales > Flavobacteriaceae > Flavobacterium. Next base: position 2,744 of record CAIRMK010000111.1, on the reverse strand, counting down.
AGCTCATTTTAATCCATCGACAATTAATCCTGAAATGGATAATCATCTAGCTATTAATTATGGAAATTATTTTGGAGCTGTAACGTATGGAACTGCTGCCTATGCGTATACTTATGATAGGCATTTGCAAACTTTTCATGTGGGAGTCAATTATGTTGATTATGGAAAATTTGACGGTTATGATGAAAATGGTAATCAAACGTCATCCTTTACGGGTAGTGAAATGGCCTTGTCTTTAGGGTACTCTTATAATGTGCCATTTACAAGTTTTTACCTTGGAGCAAATGCAAAATTAATATCATCCACATTAGAAAGTTATACTTCTTATGGAGCTGCTGCTGATTTTGGTGCGTTATATATTGATGATAGAAATGATGTCAATTGGGCATTAGTAGTAAGAAATGTTGGAACACAAATCAAAACGTATTCAGGAACTCAAGAAAAATTGCCTTTGGAGATTTTAGCAGGTGTTTCCCAAGAAGTTGAAAATGTTCCCTTGCGATGGCATTTAACCTTAGAGAATTTACAACAATGGAATATTGCGTTTTCAAATCCCAATAGAGCAGTTGCTAATATTGATGGAACATCAACTCCAGAAAAAGTTGGTTTTATGAATAATGCGTTAAGACATGTTGTTTTTGGAGCAGAATTATTTCCAAAGAGATCATTCAATTTACGCTTTGGATATAATTTTAGAAGAGCAGAAGAATTACGTGTAGTTGATCAAAGAAATTTTTCGGGTATTTCATTAGGCTTCGGATTGAAAATGGGAAAGGTGAAATTCAATTATTCCTATTCAAGATATACATTAGCTGGAAATACAAGTCTTTTTGGATTAACCATAAATTTTCAAAATGAATAATTTAATAATTTAAAAATTGAAAAATATAATAATAGCAATTGATGGATATTCCTCAACAGGTAAGAGTACTTTAGCAAAACAACTTGCAAAACATTTGGGTTATGTCTATGTTGATACTGGAGCGATGTATCGCGCAGTTACTTTTTTTGCAATGGAACTTGGTTATATTTCCAAAGATTATTTTGATAGAGAGACCTTAATTAATGGTTTAGAATCTATTAAATTACATTTTGAATTCAATCCAGAATTAGGTTTTGCTGAAATGTATTTAAATGATGTCAATGTAGAAAAAGAAATCCGTACCATAGAAGTGTCCAATTTTGTTAGCAAAGTAGCCGAAGTTTCTGAGGTTCGTGCTAAATTAGTGGAACAACAACAAGCAATGGGCAAAAACCAAGGAATTGTAATGGATGGGCGTGATATTGGAACCGTAGTTTTTCCTAGTGCTGAATTGAAAATATTCATGACTGCTAGCCCAGAGACGAGAGCACAACGTCGATTTGACGAACTTCAGGCTAAAGGGGATGTTGTTTCTTATGAAGAAGTTTTAAAAAATGTGCAAGAACGGGATTATATTGATACCCACAGAGATGATTCTCCTTTAATAATCGCCAATGATGCTATAGAAATTGATAATTCTTATCTTACTAAGGAAGAGCAATTCAATGCAGTTTTAGAATTAGTTGAAGATGTTACTAAAACGTTGTAATTTTTTGCAAATCTCAAATTTAATAGTAGATTTACAATCTATTTACATTACAAAATCTATTTATTATGAGTATAAAGTTTAGATTAACTCTGATGAGTTTTCTTCAATTCTTCGTTTGGGGTGCTTGGTTGATAACTGTTGGAAATTATTGGTTTGGGACAAAACAATGGAGTGGGGAGCAATTTGGAGCTATATTTTCAACATTGGGATTATCCTCTATTGTAATGCCAGCCATTACTGGAATTATAGCTGATAAATGGGTTAATGCCGAAAAACTATATGGGGTACTTCATATTTTGGGAGGGTTAGCACTTCTATATATTCCCCAAGTTGACAATCCAACTACTTTTTATTATGTTATTTTTGGAGCAATGCTTTGCTATATGCCTACTATTTCTTTGTCAAATTCTGTCGCTTATAATATTATTAAAAATAATAAGTTTGATGTCGTAAAGGTATTTCCGCCTATTAGAGTTTGGGGAACCATTGGTTTTATTGCTTCGATGTGGATTACGAATTTAACAGGCAACAAATCTTCAGCTAATATGTTTTATTTGTCAGCTTTAGCGGCTTTTATTCTTGGAATTTATTCCTTTACATTGCCTAAATGTCCTCCTCAAAAAACAATTTCCCAAAAAGCTTCTTTTACTGAACAATTAGGATTAAATGCTTTCAAATTATTCGGCACCTATAAAATGGCATTGTTTTTTGTTTTTTCAATGTTTCTTGGAGGAGCATTGCAATTGACTAATATGTATGGTGATGTGTATTTATCTGAATTCGCAAAAGTGCCTCAATATGCCAATTCATTTGTAGTAAAATATTCAACAATAATAATGTCGATTTCTCAAATTTCTGAAACTTTATTTATTCTTGCTATTCCTTTTTTCTTGAAGCGATTTGGAATAAAACAAGTGATGTTGATTTCAATGTTAGCTTGGGTATTGCGGTTCGGATTATTTGCTTTTGGAAATCCTGTAGATGGACTTTGGATGATTATAATGTCTTGTATTGTTTACGGTATGGCATTTGATTTTTTCAATATATCAGGCTCGTTATTTGTTGAAACGACTACGGATTCTAAAATTCGTTCTTCTGCTCAAGGTTTGTTTATGATGATGTCAAACGGTTTTGGTGCTTTTTTCGGAGGACTTTTAAGTGGAATGGTAATAG